>JAIXZF010000417.1 GCA_027489835.1 Hyphomicrobiales bacterium | reverse complement strand
GAGGGCCGGTGGAGCGTCGGGGCTTCACCCCTCCACATCGAAGACCACGCCCTGCGCCAAGGGCAGCGTCGTGCCATAGTTCACCGTGTTGGTGGCGCGGCGCATGTAGGCCTTCCAGGAATCGGAGCCCGCCTCGCGCCCGCCGCCGGTTTCCTTCTCGCCGCCGAACGCCCCGCCGATTTCGGCACCGGACGGGCCGATGTTGACATTGGCGATGCCGCAATCGGACCCCGCAGCGGACATGAACATTTCGGCCTCGCGCATGTCGAGGGTGAAGATCGACGAGGAGAGCCCGGCGCCGACCGCGTTCTGGAGAGCGATCGCTTCCTCCAGCGTGCGATAGCGCGTGACGTAGAGGATCGGCGCGAAGGTCTCGTGCAGCATCGGCCCGGCCTGGGCGGGCATCTCGACCAGCGCGGGCGCTGCGTAGAAGGCGCCCTCGCCCATGCCATCGATGCGGCCGCCACCATGGACCCTGCCGCCCGCGGCCCGGGCCTCGTCCAGCGCCTTCGCCATGCCGCGGAAGGCGGCCTCGTCGATCAGCGGGCCGACCAGCGTGCCGGCCACGCGGGGATCGCCGATCTTCACCGAGCCATAGACCCTGGCGAGGCGCGGCACGAGCGCGCCGTAGATGCTCTCGTGCACGAAAAGGCGGCGCAGCGTGGTGCAGCGCTGGCCGGCCGTGCCCATGGCCGCGAAGGCAATGCCGCGCAGGGCCAGGTCGAGATCGGCGCTCGGCGCCACGATGGCGGCGTTGTTGCCGCCAAGCTCGAGGATGGCGCGGGCGAAGCGCTTGGCGAGCCGGGGCCCGACCTCGCGGCCCATCCGGGTGGAGCCCGTGGCCGAGAGCACCGCGACGCGGGGATCGTCGACCAGCGCCTCGCCGATCTCGCGCCCGCCCATCAAGAGCGCGCACAGCCCGGGCGGCGCATCGGCGCCGAAGCGCCTGAGCGCGCGCTCGACGATGGCCTTGGTGGCGAGCGCGGTCAGCGGCGTCTTCTCGGATGGCTTCCAGACGACCGGATCGCCGCAGACGAGCGCGAGTGCCGCGTTCCAGGACCAGACCGCGACGGGGAAGTTGAAGGCCGAAATGACGCCGCAGACGCCGATGGGATGCCAGGTCTCCATCATGCGGTGCGAGGGGCGCTCGGTGGCGATGGTGAGCCCATAGAGCTGGCGCGAGAGGCCGACCGCGAAATCGCAGATGTCGATCATCTCCTGAACCTCGCCGAGGCCCTCGGAGATGATCTTGCCGGCCTCCAGCGTGACGAGCAGGCCGAGATCCTCCTTCGCCGCGCGCAGCTCCTCGCCGAGCAGGCGCACCAGCTCACCCCGGCGCGGGGCTGGCACCAGCCGCCAGGCGAGGAAGGCTTCGTGCGCCTTGGCGATGATGGCGCTGGCCTCGGCGACGGAATGGGCCCGCACCGTCGTCACAACCTCGCCGGTGATGGGCGAGCGGGCATCGAGGCCCTTCGCCGCGAAGGCGCTGTCGGGAACGCCGAGGCGCTTCAGGAGGGCGAGCGCGTCGTCGCGCACGGGGCTTGGCATGGGTTCACTCCGATGGCTTGGGCGGCGCGCAAAATGCGCTGGGCGGGCGCGCTATGCAATCGTCAAGATGGGGCCATGGCGCGCTTGCCAAACACGGTGGAGGCTGGCCATTGTCCGGGCCATGACGGATACGCTCCACGCCGATGTCGTGATCGTCGGCGGCGCCGCCGTTGGCTCATCGACCGCCTATCACCTCGCCGCCGACCCGGCCTTCAAGGGCCGCGTCATCGTGATCGAGAAGGACCCGAGCTACCGGCTCTCGGCGTCGGCGCTGTCGGCCGCCTCGATCCGGCAGCAATTCTCGAGCCCGGTGAACATCCGCATCTCGCTGTTCGGCATCGACTTCCTGCGCGGGATCGGCCGGCATCTCGCGCTCGAAGGGGACGAGCCTTCGATCGGGCTGCACGAGGGCGGCTATCTCTACCTCGCCAGCGAAGCGGGCGCGGCCGGGCTCGCGGCGTTGAGCCGGGCCCAGCGCGCGGAAGGGGCCGATGTCGCCTTCCTGGGTGAGGCCGAGCTCGCGGCGCGCTTTCCCTGGCTCGGCCTCGACGGCGTCGCGGCCGGCAATCTTGGCCTCAGCGGCGAAGGCTGGTTCGATGGCTGGGGCCTGCTGCAGGCCTTCCGCAAGAAGGCCCGCGCGCTCGGCGTGCAGTATCTTGCCGGCGAGGTCGTCGGCTACGAGATGGCCGGAGGCCGCGTCGCGGCGGTGAGGCTGGCCGACGGTACGCGCATCGCCTGCGGCGTGGCGGTCAATGCCGCCGGCTCGCAGGGCGCGAGGCTCGCCGCCACGGCGGGCGTGGACATTCCCGTCAGGCCGAAGAAGCGCTTCGTCTTTACCTTCACCTGCAAGGGCGAGGTCGAGGGCTGCCCGCTCATGATCGACACCAGCGGCGTCTATTGCCGGCCCGAGGGCCAGCGCACGGCGGAGGGGCAGCAGTTCATCTGCGGCGCCTCGCCTCCGGCCGGGGCCGATCCGGACTGGGACGAGGCCGACCCGGCCTGCGCCGATGTCGACTGGTCCTTCTTCGAGGAGACGGTCTGGCCGGCGCTGGCGGCACGCGTGCCGGCCTTCGAGGCGATCAGGCCCGGCCAGGCCTGGGCCGGACCGTACGACATGAACCTCATGGACGCCAACGCGATCCTCGGGCCAGCCGTAGGCGCCGAGAACTTGCTGCTGGCCAACGGCTTCTCGGGCCATGGCCTGCAGCAGGCGCCCGCAGTGGGGCGCGGCCTCGCCGAATGGATCGCGCATGGCCGCCACGTCACGCTCGATCTGTCCGAGCTCGGCCATCGCCGCATCGTCGAGAGCCGGCCGCTTCTGGAAGCCAACGTGATCTGAGGAGCCCTGTTATGATCTCACCGGAGCATCTGCGCCTGATGGCGTCCTATAATCGCTGGCAGAACGAAAGCCTCTACCGCGAGGCCGAGGCGATCGGCGATCTCGAGCGCAGGCTGCCGCGCGGCTCCTACTTCTCGTCGATCCACGGCACGCTCAGCCATCTGATGTGGGGCGACGGGGTCTGGCTGCACCGCTTCGCCGGCACACCGAAGCCAGAGGGCGGCATCAAGCAATCCGCCAGCCTGTTCTCCGACTGGGAAGAGATGGCCGCGGCGCGGCGCAAGCTCGACGCGAGCATCGAGAAGTGGGCTGCCGGCGTCAGCACCGATTGGCTAGGCGGCGACATGAGCTGGTTCTCGGGCGCGGCGGGGCGGGACGTCTCGAAGCCCAACTGGTTCCTCGCAGCGCATTTCTTCAACCACCAGACCCATCACCGGGGCCAGGTCCACGCCATGATCACGGCGGCGGGCGGCAGGCCGGACGACACCGACCTGTTCCTGCTGCCCGGGAGCCCCGGAGCCTAGAGGCTCGCCATCGGGCCGAGTTCGGCAAGGCGCGGCGGATCGCAGCCCGGCCGGGCGCAGGTGAACGCGGCGGCGCGGCAGGCGAAACCGAGCCAGCGGGACAGGCGTTCGGGCGTGAAGGCGGAATCGGCTCGGGACGCAGGACCGAGCGCGCCGTCCCGGCCCATGGCCGCGAGCAGCGCGGCGGTGAAGGTGTCGCCCGCACCCACCGTATCCGCCACCTCGACACGGGGCGAGGGAGCCTCCACGAAGCCCTGCCGCCCGAGGGCGAGGGCGCCGCGCTCGCCGCGCGTGACGATGGGCATCGGGCAGCCGAGCGCCGACCAGCGCTCCAGCGCCTCCTGCGGGGCGAGGCCCGGATAGAGCCATGCCATGTCCTCGACGCTGGCCTTGGCGATGGTGGAGGCCGCGACGCGGGCCTCGATCAGCGGCACCGCCTCGGCGCGCGGCGGCAGGCAGGCGGCGCGGATGTTGGGATCGTAGCTTGAACTGGCGAGGGCCCGGCCCTCGCGCAGCAGTGCAAGGGAGGCGTGCGCCGCGGCGCCCACGGTGGCGGCGAAGGAGGCGGCGTGGACATGGACGACGCCCGGCGGCAGCCGCTCCGGCAGGGCGGCGGGCCCCTCATGCGCCGTGCCGGCGAGATGCAGCGCGAACATGGCGCCGTGGCTCGCGCCCTGCGGGCTGACGATGGCGACGGGGGTGGGGGCATCGCTGCGCGTCAGGGTCCCCATGCCGACGCCCTCCGCTGCCAGCGCGCGGTGAAAGCGCTTCCCCAGCGCGTCGGTCGAGAGCGTGCCGGCATAGTCGGGCGAAGCGCCCAGCCGCGCCAGCGCCAAGGCGGTGTTGAAGCCGGAGCCCCCGAGCACGCAGGCGAAGCGGGACGGCTCGTCATCGGTAGGCAGGAAATCGGCGATGGCCTCGCCGATCACGAGGATGCGCGTCACAGCAGGCCCCGCGCCGCGAGGCTGCGCATCAGATGGCTCGCGCCATAGGTCCAGGGCTGGCACTCGGTGGCGCTGCGCATGCGGTTAACGAGGCTGCCGAGCTTCGGCGCGCTGACCGTGACGATGTCCCCGAACTTGTGGGTGAAGCCGCCGCCCGGCTGGTCGCGGTCCTGCACGGGCGCGAACATCGTGCCGAGATAGAGCACCGCGCCGTCGGGATACTGGTGATGCGCGCCAATCATCTGCCGCACCAGATCGGCGGGATCGCGGCTGATCTTCGACAGCGAGGAGGAGCCCTCCAGCTTGAAGCCGTCCTCGCCGGCGACGGTCAGCGTCACCGTGGTCGCGCGCACATCGTCCAGCGAGAAGCCGGCGTCGAAGAACCGCACGAAGGGTCCGACGGCCGCGCTGGCGTTGTTGTCCTTGGCCTTGCCGAGCAGCAGCGCCGAACGGCCCTCGACGTCGCGCAGATTGACGTCGTTGCCGAGCGTGGCGCCGACGATGCGGCCGTCCGAGGCGACGACCAGCACGACCTCCGGCTCGGGATTGTTCCAGGTCGAGATCGGGTGAAGGCCCGCATCCATGCCTGTGCCGACCGCGGCCATGGGCGGGGCCTTGGTGAAGATCTCGGCGTCGGGGCCGATGCCGACCTCGAGATACTGGCTCCAGGCGCCCTGCGCGGTGAGCACCTCCTTGAGACGCAGGGCCTCGGCGGAACCGGGCTTGAGCTTCGAGAGGTCATCGCCGAAGAGCCGCGTCGTCTCCGCCCTGATCGCCGCCGCGGCGGCGGGGTTGCCCCGCGCCTTCTCCTCGATGACGCGCTCGAGCATCGAGACGGCGAAGGTCACGCCTGCGGCCTTCACCGCCTGAAGGTCGACGGGCGCGAGAAACCAGGGCCGGCCGGGATCGCGCGCGTCGGGCGGGGTGTTGGCGAGGACGGCGTCGAGGCTTCCGAGCATGGGCCCCTGAACCCGCCTCAGCACAGCGGCCGGGTCGGGCATCTCGGCGAGGTCGCGCACGGTGGGAGCGGCGGCCGTGATGTCGACGACGCCCTCGGCGCGCAGGGCCACCACGCTGGGGCCGCCGGCCGCCGGGTTCCAGACGCGTCCCACAAGCGCTCCGGCCAGCCCGTCCTCGGGCAGTGCGGTGCGGGACGAGAGGGCAAGCTTCATCGGAATTGTCCTTTTGACGAAGGCGGGCGCAGGCGTGCTGCCGGGCCGGCAGGATGCATGCCGGCGCGGCGGCCGCAACTGCAAAGCCGGCTTGCGGCAGCCTGTGCCCGATCAGGCGACGACATCCGGGAAGAGCGTCACGTTTCTGTCATTGAAATGTCACCCCTTCTTTGTGCTAGCATTGGATCAAGCAACAAGAAGCGCCCCGAGAGGGGGCGCGAGGGAGGCTTCATGAGCAAGTTCCGTTACGCAGCGGCGGCGTCCGCTTTCATCCTGTCCGGCGCGGCCGCGCAGGCGCAGACCGAACTCCAGTGGTGGCACGCCATGACGGGCGCCAACAACGACGTCATCGTCAGGCTGGCGGAGGAGTTCAACGCCGCCCAGAAGGAGTACAAGGTCGTTCCTGCCTACAAGGGCTCCTACGCCGACACGCTGAACGCCGGCATCGCCGCCTTCCGCGCCGGCCAGGCGCCGCACATCCTGCAGGTCTTCGAGGTCGGCACCGCCACCATGATGGGCGCCAAGGGCGCCGTGAAGCCGGTGCAGGACCTGATGAAGGAAGCCGGCGAAACGTTCGATCCGAAATCCTACCTGCCCGCCATCACCGGCTATTATTCGACGGTGAAGGGCGAGATGCTGTCCTTCCCGTTCAACTCGTCCTCGGCCGTGATGTGGTACAACAAGGACGCCTTCCGGAAGGCCGGCCTCAACGCCGACGCGCCGCCCAAGACCTGGCCGGAGGTGTTCGACGCCGCCAAGAAGCTCAAGGCCGCCGGCTGGGACAAATGCGGCTTCTCGACCGCCTGGATCACCTGGCTCAACATCGAGCAGCTCGGCGCCTGGCATAACGTGCCGGTCGGCACCAAGGCCAACGGCTTCGACGGCTTCGACACCGTCTTCCAGATCAACAGCCCGCTCTTCGTCAGGCACCTGACCAATCTGGTCGAGATGCAGAAGGACAAGACCTTCGACTTCTCGGGCCGCACCAACACGGGCGAGGGCCGCTTCACCTCGGGCGAGTGCCCGATCATGATGACCTCCTCGGCCTTCTTCGGCAATGTCCGGGCCAACGCCAAGTTCGACTGGGCGAATGCGCCCATGCCGTATTATCCGGACATGGCCGGCGCGCCGCAGAACTCGATCATCGGCGGCGCCTCGCTCTGGGTGATGGGCGGCAAGGCGGCGGCCGAATACAAGGGCGTCGCCAAGTTCTTCACCTTCCTGTCCGACGTGGACCGCCAGGTGAAGCTGCACACGGAGAGCGGCTACCTGCCGATCACCAAGGCGGCCTACGCCAAGGTCAAGGACTCCGGCTTCTACAAGGAGCGCCCCTTCCTCGAGACGCCGCTGCTCCAGCTCAACAACAAGGAGCCCACCGACAATTCGCGCGGCGTGCGCTTCGGCAACCTCGTCCAGATCCGCGACATCTGGTCTGAGGAGATCGAGGCGGCCCTGAACGGCCAGAAGGCGCCCAAGGCGGCGCTCGACGCGGCCGTGGAGCGCGGCAACGCCGTGCTGCGCCAGTTCGAGCGCACCGTCAGCCGCTGAGCGGCGACGCGGCCATGACAACGGGGCGAGGCCTGTCCAAGGGCCTCGCCTTTCCTCTCCTCTTCTGCCCCTCCCGGAGCCGGCGTGCTTCGGACCCAAGGCGCTCCTCGCCTGGCATAGTCCACGCCGCTGCCCGCGCCGAATGAGCCCATGAACAAGACCGCGACCTTCAAGGGCTACCTGATCCCGGCGCTGCTGCTCGCGCCGCAGCTCGCGATCACGCTGGTCTTCTTCTATTGGCCCGCCAGCCAGGCGGTATGGCAGTCCTTTCTCGTGGAGGACGCCTTCGGCACGTCCACACAGTTCGTCTGGTTCGAGAACTACCGCGAGCTGCTCGGCAAGCCCGATTATTACCGCGCGCTTTGGAACACGGTGGTGTTCTCGACGGCGGTGACCGCGCTGTCGCTTTCCATCGCGCTGCTGCTCGCGGTGATGGCCGACCGCCACATCAGGGGCCACCAGATCTACACGACGCTGCTGATCTGGCCGTATGCGGTGGCGCCCGCTATCGCCGGCGTGCTGTGGATGTTCATGTTCAACCCTTCGCTCGGCACGCTCGCACGCGGCCTGCGCTGGCTCGGCTACGACTGGAACCCGCTGCTGAACGGCAACCAGGCCATGAGCCTCGTGGTCATGGCCGCGGTGTGGAAGCAGATCAGCTACAATTTTCTGTTCTTCCTCGCGGGCCTGCAGGCGATCCCGAAAAGTGTGATCGAGGCGGCGACCATCGACGGCGCGCGCGCGGCGCGGCGCTTCTGGACCATCGTCTTTCCGCTGCTCTCGCCCACCACCTTCTTCCTCCTGGTGGTCAATGTCGTCTACGTGTTCTTCGACACCTTTGGCATCATCGACACCATCACCGGCGGCGGGCCGTCGAAGGCCACGGAGACGCTGGTCTACAAGGTCTATTCCGACGGCAAGGGAGGGGCCGATCTCGGCGGCTCGGCGGCGCAATCGGTGATCCTGCTCTTCATCGTCGTGGCGCTGACGGCGGTGCAGTTCAAGTACATCGAGCGGAAGGTGACCTACTGATGGCCCGCTTGCGATCCCCGACGCCGTTGGCCGCCGTTGCGGGCGCGGCCGCCGCCATCACTGCGATGCAGGCGCTGGCGCAGGCACCCGCGCGGCCCAAGACCGACATCGATGGTTACAGCGGCATCCTGTTCTACTGCAAGCCCGTGGCCAGCGAGGCCTGGACGCAGCGCTGGTGCGAGCAGATGGGCACCGAAATGACCGGCTGGGCGACGCGCTCCGCCAAGCCCATCGCCCTCCTCCGGACGACCGACGGCCGGGAGCAGAACGTCGAGAGGGCAAGGGCCGCCGGCTTCGACGCGAGGAACGCGCTGTGGGTGCTGCTGACCCTCGATCCGCGCAGGTCGAGTCCGAGCGGGTGGGACCTCAATGCCCGCGCCGACGGCATCGCGACGGGCCAGACGCTGACATCGACCTACACAAAATCGGAAATCCTGGCCGCCGGTGTCCAGCCCGCGGAGGCGACGGACAGGGGCAAGCGCATCCTCGGCTCGATCATGACGGCGCTGACCGTGCCGATGCGGCCGCTATGACCAGAGGCGGGCAGACAGAGCATGGTTGAGAACCGCACCTTCGGCGACCGGCTCGCCTACATCATCCTGACGATCGGCGTCCTCGTCCTGGCCTTTCCGGTCTACCTGACCTTCGTGGCCTCCACCTGGGACGCCGCGACGATCACCAACGGCCAAATGCCGCTCTATCCGGGCCCGCTCTTCGTCGAGAACTACTACCGCACCCTGTTCGTCGGCACGTCGAGCACGACGCGCGAGCCGGTGATCAACATGATGATCAACTCCTTCATCATGGCCATGGCGATCGCGATCGGGAAGATCTCGATCTCGATCCTGTCGGCCTATGCAGTGGTCTACTACCGCTTCCCGCTGCGCATGGCCGCGTTCTGGCTGATCTTCCTGACGCTGATGCTGCCTGTCGAAGTCCGTATCTTCCCGACCTTCAAGGTCGTGGCTGATATCGGCTTTCTCGACACCTATCAGGGCCTCGCCGTGCCGCTGATCGCCTCGGCCACCGGCACGCTGCTGTTCCGCCAGTTCTTCATGACGATTCCGGACGAATTGCTGGAAGCCTCGAAGATCGACGGCGCCGGCCCGTTCCGCTTCTTCAAGGACACGGTGCTCCCGCTCTCGATGACCACGATCGCGGCGCTGTTCGTGATCCAGTTCATCTATGGCTGGAACCAGTACCTCTGGCCGCTGCTGATCACCACCAAGGATTCGATGCAGACCATCGTCATCGGCATCAAGAAAATGATCGTCACGGCCGACGCCCTCACCGAATGGCAGCTCGCCATGGCGACGGCCGT
>JAIXZF010000287.1 GCA_027489835.1 Hyphomicrobiales bacterium | reverse complement strand
TTCATCAGCGACGTCTATGTCGGCCCTGTCAGCCGCGTCGCCAACATCACCATCTCGGTGCCGGTGCTGCAGCATGATCCGCCACGCTTCGTGGTCGGGGCCAGCATCGACGCAAGCGTGTTCACCGGGCTCCTGAAGACCGTCAGCCGGCCCGAAAGCTGGTCGATCGGCCTGACGGACCGCGCCTTCACCGTGGTGGCGCGGGCCCCGGAAATGCCGAACCGTGCTGGCCGGACTGCGTCGGTGACCTTTCAGGGTGAAGCGCGCCGCACGCAGGGCATGTACTACGGCACGACATCGCTCGGGCTGCCGTCGCTGATCGCCTACGACACGGTTCCGGGAGCAGACTGGCGCGTCGTGGTCAGCGTGCCCGAGGCGGACATCACCGGCCTGCTGAAGCGATCGATCGTCGCGCTGCTCGCCGTGGGGGCCAGCCTCGGCGCCATCGGAGCCGTGCTGGCCTGGGCGATGCAGAAGCGGATGACCGCCTCGGTGGCCGCCGTCGGCTCGCTGGCCGAAACGTTTCGCGAGAGGACACCGGCGGCCTCGCCGCCCGTGGCGGTCAGCGAGATCGCGCGCGTCAGCGAAGCGCTGACCATCGCCGCGCGAGAGCTGCGGGAGAATGAGGCGCGCTTCCGCGGCGTGTTCGAGTCGGCGATCATGGGATTTACGATCTTCGATGCGAACACCGGCGAGACGGTCGCGATCAACGATTGCTTTCTCGCCATGACCGGTCATGACCGTGCCGACTTCGAGGGAGGTCGCTGGGATTGGCGGGACTTCACGGTCCCCGCGTTCCAGCACCTCGACGAATACGCCATCCGTCAGGCGAGGGAGCGCGGGTGGTGGGACCCCTACGAGAAAAAGTACCAGCGCCGCGACGGGTCGCGCTTTCCCGTCAGGCTGTCATCGGCGCCCTTGCCGGATCAGCCGGGACGCGTCGTGGTCGCGATCGAGGACATCAGCGTCAGGCGCGCGGTCGAAAGGGATCTGCGCGACAGCGAGCGCCGCCTGCAGCTCGCCAAGCAGGCGGCGCATTTCGGCGTCTGGGACTGGAACCTCGAGACCGGAGCCATCGCGTGGTCGCCGGAGATGTTCGACATCCTCGGCCTGAAGGCCGAGCTGCCGCCAGAGGCATTGTTCGACAGCTGGGTGCGCATCCTTCACCCCGATGACCGCGACATGGCCGTCGGCATCACGAACGCGGCCGCCAGCACGGGCGAGGCGTTCAACTTCGATATCCGCATCCTGCATGGCGGCGGCGTCCGTTGGGTTCGGTCGCAGGGCAACGCGATCCTGGGTCCGGACGGCCGGCCCAAGCGGCTCATCGGCGTCAACCTCGACGTCACCGCGCAGCACGAGCGCGAAGAGGACCTCGAGCGCGAAGCGGCCCGCCTCGCGGCGGCCGTGGAGGAGCGAACGCAGGAGCGCGACCGCATCTTCGAGCTCTCGGCCGACCTGTTCGCGGTGATGGGGTTCGACGGACGGATCAAGGTCGTCAATCCGGCCTGGTCGAAGCTGCTTGGCTACAGCGAGGCGGACATCCTCGCGAGGCCTGTCGGCGACGCGGTCCATCCGGACGACCACGAACGCATCGGCGAGATGCTCGCGACCTTGCGCGCCGGGCATCCGGTGCAAGGCTTCGAGGACAGGCTCCTGACCGCGGATGGCCGCGTGGTGTGGATGTCGTGGACCTGCGTGCCGGAAACGGACGAGACCTTCTACGCGGTGGGCCGCGACGTCACCAAGGATCGCGAGCGCGAGGAGAGCCTGCGGCAAAGCCAGAAGATGGAGGCCGTCGGCCAGCTGACGGGCGGCATCGCGCATGATTTCAACAATCTGCTCGGCGCGATGATGAGCAGCTTCGACCTGATCCGGCGCAAGCCCGACGACAGGGGCCGCGTCGTCCGGATGGCCGAGAACGGGCTGGCGGCCGCCGAGCGGGGCGCGAAGCTGACGAGCCAGCTCCTGGCCTTCTCGCGGTCGCAGAAGCTGGAGCTCAAGCCGCTGAGGCCGGCGGACCTCATCCATGGCATGCACGACATGCTCGCGCGGACGCTGGGGCCGCAGGTCCGCATCCAGCTCGACCTCCGCACGTGCGAGGGCGTCCGGTCGGACGCCACGCAGCTGGAAATGGCGATCCTCAATCTCGCCATCAACGCGAGGGACGCGATGCCCTATGGAGGCGTGCTGACGCTCGCGTGCCGCGACCGTCTGGTGAGCGACGATCCCGAGCTGCCTTCCGGCGAGTATGTCGAACTCTCGATCACGGACACGGGCGTCGGCATGCCGCCGGACGTGCAGGCGAGGGCGTTCGATCCCTTCTTCACGACCAAGGGTGTCGGCAAGGGGACGGGGCTCGGACTCAGCCAGGTCTATGGCGTGGCCAAGCAGGGCGGCGGCGCCGTTCGCATCGACAGCAAGCTCGGGGCGGGCACGACGATGCGCATCCTCCTGCCGCGCGCCGACATGGCGGTGACGACGGCGGCGGCAGGCCCGACCGACGCCCCGTCGCCCGATGCCGTCGACGCCACCATCCTCATCGTCGACGACGACGACGACATGCGCCGGATGCTGAAGGAGACGCTGGACACGCTGGGCTACCGCGTCCTCGATGCGGACGGCGGCGAGACGGCGTTGCGCATCCTGGCGTCGTCCCGGCCCGATGCGGTGATCCTAGACTTCGCCATGCCGGTGATGAACGGGGCGGAACTCGCGAAGGCGATCAGGACCGACTGGCCCGACGCGCCGATCATCTTCGCCAGCGGCTATTCGGACACGGCGGCGATCGAGGCCGCCGTCGGCAGGCCCGAGCACATGCTGAGCAAGCCCTTCAGGATCCACGACCTGCAGGCCGTGCTGGTCCAGGCACTGGATCAGCCTCGATGATCGGCGCCGCCCGATGCGGGACGA
>JAIXZF010000222.1 GCA_027489835.1 Hyphomicrobiales bacterium | reverse complement strand
TGGGCGTCCGAACCCTTCATGTGGCGCACGCCGTCCTTGTCCACGAAGCCGTCCTCGAACGACTTCTTGGCGTTGTCCCAGGCGCCGCCGCCCGATGTCATCGAGATGGCGACGAACAGCCCGGTCACGATGACGCCGAGCAGCATGGCACCCACCGCCGCGAAGGCTTCGTTGCGGCCAGCGATGGCGTTGATGACGAAGAAGGTCACGATCGGCGCGAGCACTGGCAGCAGCGAGGGGATGATCATTTCCCGGATCGCCGACTTGGTGAGCATGTCGACCGCGCGGGCGTAGTCGGGCCGCTCGGTGCCGGCCATGATGCCCGGCTTCTCCTTGAACTGGCGGCGGACTTCCTCGACGACCGAGCCGGCCGCCTTGCCGACCGCCGTCATGCCCATGCCGCCGAAGAGGTAGGGGATGAGGCCGCCGAAGAGCAGGCCGACGACGACGTAGGGATTGGCCAGCGAGAAGTCGACCACCACGCCCTTGAAGTACTGGTACGTGGTCGAGCCGGCGCGGTTGGCCTCGGCGATGAAGTAGTTGAGGTCCGAGGTGTAGGCGGCGAACAGCACCAGCGCGCCGAGGCCGGCGGAGCCGATCGCGTAGCCCTTGGTGACCGCCTTGGTGGTGTTGCCGACCGCGTCGAGCGCGTCGGTGGCGTGGCGGACCTCCTTGGGAAGGCCGGCCATCTCGGCGATGCCGCCGGCATTGTCCGTCACCGGGCCGAAGGCGTCGAGCGCCACGACCACGCCGGCGATGGCCAGCATGGCAGTGGTCGCGATGGCGATGCCGAACAGGCCCGCGATCGCATAGGCCGAGATGATGCCCGCGATGATGACGATGGTGGGCATCGCGGTGGATTCGAGGCTGACCGCGAGGCCCTGGATGACGTTCGTGCCATGCCCCGTGACGGAGGCCTGCGCGATCGACACCACCGGGCGCTTTCCGGTGCCGGTGTAGTATTCGGTGATGACCACGATCAGCGCCGTGACGGCGAGGCCGATGGCCGCGCACCAGAACAGGCCGGCCGAGGTGAAGGTCACCGGGGACTTCGAGACGCCGAGCGGGACTGTGGTGAAGGTCGCGCCGAAGCTGCCGAAAATCCAGAGGTTGACGAGCGCGATGGCCGCGACGGAGAGGACGCCGGCGGCGATGAAGCCCTTGTAGAGCGCGCCCATGATGTTGTTGCTCGGTCCCAGCTTCACGAAGAAGGTGCCGGCGATCGAGGTCACGATGCAGGCCGCGCCGATGGCCATCGGGTAGAGCATCATGGCGCCGAGGATGGGCTGTCCGGCGAAGAAGATCGCCGCGAGGACCATGGTGGCGACCAGCGTCACCGCATAGGTCTCGAACAGGTCGGCCGCCATGCCGGCGCAGTCGCCGACATTGTCGCCGACGTTGTCGGCGATGGTGGCGGGGTTGCGCGGGTCATCCTCCGGGATGCCGGCCTCGACCTTGCCGACGAGGTCGGCGCCGACATCGGCGCCCTTGGTGAAGATGCCGCCGCCGAGACGGGCGAAGATCGAGATCAGCGAGGCGCCGAAGCCGAGCGCGACGAGCGCGTCGATGACCGTGCGGCTGTCAGGCCGGAAGCCCATCGTGCCGGTCAGGAAGCCGTAATAGACGGCGACGCCCAGCAGGGCGAGGCCCGCGACCAGCATGCCGGTCACCGCGCCGGCCTTGAAGGCGACGTCGAGGCCCTGTCCGAGGCTCTGCATGGCGGCCTGCGCCGTGCGGACGTTGGCGCGCACGGAGACGTTCATGCCGATGAAGCCGGCGGCGCCCGAGAGCACCGCGCCGATCAGGAAGCCGTAGGCCACCCAGCTGCCGAGCAGCAGCCACAGGCCGGCGAACAGCACCACGCCGACGCCCGCGATGGTGACGTACTGGCGCTTGAGGTAGGCCTGCGCGCCCTCGGCGACCGCGCCGGAAATCTCCTGCATGCGGGCCGAGCCCGCGTCGCGGCGCATGACGTCGGTGTAGGCCCAGACGCCGTACACGATCGAAAGTGCCCCCAATATGATGATGATGAGCAGTGGGCTCATGGTGTTGCCATCCCTGTTTTTTGTTTGTGAGCGACGCAGCGGAGAGGCAAATCGGGCACGGGTGCTCGACTCGCCCGAGGGTCGCTCAGGTGGGTGCGGCGTCTGTGCCAAATTTCAGGCGAAATGTAAAACCGGCAATTGGGTGTAAATGCCGGTCTTCGCAGTCGATATTGCGCCGGCCGCGTCGGGCTTCAGGCCTGAAGCGCGGCCTTTTGCCGTCCCCAGGCCTGCAGCGCCACCATGGCGAGGCCGACGGCGACGGCCGGGAACACCACCCAGTTGACCACGTCCCAACCGCCCAGGTGCAGCAGCTTGCCCGATGACAGCGACGCCAGCGCCACGAAGCCGAAGACGAGGAAGTCGTTGGCGGCCTGCACCTTGGCGCGCTCCTCGGGCCGGTAGCAATCGGTGACCATGGCAGTTGCGCCCACGAAGCCGAAATTCCAGCCGATGCCGAGCAGGATCAGCGCGCCCCAGAAATTGGCGAGCGAAAGCCCAGACAGGCCGAGCACCGCGGCAAGCGCGATCATGACGAGGCCGAGCGCCGTGATCCTGTCCTTGCCGTAGCGGGCGATCAGCTTGCCGGTGAAGAAGCTCGGCCCGAACATGGCGAGCACGTGCCACTGGATGCCGAGCGCCGCCTCGCCGATGGTGTGCCCGCAGGCGACCATCGCCATCGGAGCGGCCGTCATCAGGAAGGTCATCAGCCCATAGCTGACGAGCCCGGCGACCACCGCCGTGACGAAGCGCTTCTGCCGCATGATCTCGCCGAGCGGCCGGCCGCCGGAGGCCGCCTTCGCAGGCGCAGGCGCGTCGATCATCGCCACCACGGGGATGGCGAGGAGGGCGAGGGCGGACAGGCCGAGGAAGGTCGCGGCGAACGGATAGGCGGGGCCGAGGTCGCGCGTCCAGATCACGGTCTGCGGGCCGATGACGGCGGCGAACAGCCCGCCGACCATGACGAGCGAGATGGCGCGCGGCTTGTAGGCCTCGCTCGCGCTGTCCACGGCGGCGAAGCGGTAGCTCTGCACGCAGGCGATGTAGAAGCCCGCCGTGAAGGTGCCGAGGCAGAACAGCCAGAAGGTGCCGCTGCCGGTGCCTGCCGCGGCGATGATGCCGGCCATCACGCCGGCGAGGCAGCCCAGGATGTAGCCGACGCGGCGGCCATAGGTGCGCATGGCCCAGGCGGCGGGGATCACGGCCGCGGCGAGCCCGATGTTGAGCAGGCTCACCGGCAGGGTCGCGAGCGCCTTGTTCTCGGCCAGCTGCTGGCCGATCACGCCGCCCAGCGAGACGATGATGGGCGGCGTCGCCCCGCCCAGCGCCTGCGCGATGGTGAGGATGCGGACATTGCGCCTGGCGACCGTGTCGCGGTCGGCCATGGCGGCAAGGGGCTGCGAGATGCTCATGAAAGCGGCATAAACCGTTTCGTTCCGCCTCGCATCCGTGGAAAACCGCATTGCGAGTCCGCGTGCCGCGCCGGGCGCACGGCGCCTGTCAGCGCCAGCTGTGCTCGAACTTCAGCGAGGCGAAGCTGCGCGGCTGCCCATTCTCTCCCACGAAGTGCGGCGTCGACCCGGTGATCAGCTCCCCGATGACGGAGGCTTCACAGCCAGCCGCCGCGCAGGCCGCTAGCAGCGGCGCGACCTCGCCCTGCTCGACGGCCATGAGCACCTCGTAGTCATCGCCGCCGGTGGCGATGGTCTCGATCAGCGCGGGCTCGAGCGAGAGCGCCTCGCGCGCGGCCGGCGACAGCGGAATGTCAGCGAGAACGATGCGCGGCGCGAGCGAGTTGGTCCCCGCGGCCGCCCCGAGCTTCAAAGCATCGCCCAGCAGCCCGTCGGATACATCCATCGCCGCCGCCGCGTGCGCGCGGATCGCGGCAGCCAGGGCATTGCGCGGGCTTGGGTGCAGGTAGCGGTCGAGCAGGAAGGCGCGCGCGCCGCTGCTGAGGGCCTGCGCCCAGGCCGCGTCTGGCGCCAGCCTCAGCCTCAGGCCCAGCGCCGAGTCGCCGATGGTGCCCGTGACGACGAGGCTGTGCCCGGCTTGGCCCGTCGTGCGCCGCACCATCGCGCCGTGCGGGCAATAGCCCAG
>JAIXZF010000242.1 GCA_027489835.1 Hyphomicrobiales bacterium | reverse complement strand
TCGCCCGGTTCCTTGATCAGCCCCTTCTCGAAGAAGAACTCGATCTGCTTGTCGCCCAACCCCTCGATGTCGAAGGCGCGGCGCGAGGCGAAATGCTTGAGGTGCTCGATGCGCTGATAGGGGCAGGCGAACTCGCCCGTGCAGCGGCGCACCACGCTTTCGGCGCCCGAGGCTGTCGTCTCCCGCACCACCTCCGAGCGCACCGGGCAGGGGCACAGATGCGGGAAGGCAAAGGGTTCGGCCCCTGCTGCGCGCAGCTCGGCCTTCACCTCCACCACCTGCGGAATGACGTCGCCCGCGCGCTGCACCACCACCGTGTCGCCGAGCCGGACATCGAGCCGCGCGATCTCGTCGGCATTGTGCAGCGTGGCGTTGGAGACGACGACGCCGCCGACCGTGACGGGCCTGAGCTTGGCCACCGGCGTCAGCGCGCCGGTGCGCCCCACCTGGATGTCGATGGCCTCCACGATCGTCGTCGCGCGCTCGGCCGGGAATTTATGCGCCGTGGCCCAGCGCGGCGCGCGGCCGACGAAGCCCAGCCGCTGCTGCCAGTCGATCCGGTCCACCTTGTAAACCACGCCGTCAATGTCGTAGCCGAGACTGGCGCGCTTCGCCTCGATGGCGCGGTAATGCGCGAGCAGCGCCTCGACGCCGTCGCAGCGGACCATCAGCGGGTTGACGGGCAGGCCCCAGCCAGCGAAGGCGCGCACGATCTCGAACTGCGTGTCCGCCGGCAGCGCGCTGCGCTCGCCCCAGGAATAGGCGAAAAAGCGCAAGGGCCGCGAGGCGGTGATGCGCGCGTCGAGCTGGCGCAGGCTGCCCGCCGCCGCATTGCGCGGATTGGCGAACTCCCGCTCGCCCGCCTCGCGCTGGCGGGCATTGATCGCGGCGAAATCGGCATGGCCGAGATAGACCTCGCCGCGCACCTCGAACACGGCCGGCACGTCTCCGCTCAACCGGTCGGGTATCTCGGCGATCGTGCGAGCGTTGACGGTGACGTCCTCGCCCTCCTCGCCGTCGCCGCGCGTGGCGGCCTGCACCAGCCGTCCGTTCTCGTAGCGCAAGGAGAGCGACAGCCCGTCGATCTTGGGCTCGGCCACGAAGGCGACCGGCTGGCTCTCGGCCAAGCCGAGGAAGGAGCGAACGCGCTGCACGAAATCGGCGACGTCCTCCGCGCTGAAGCTGTTGCCCAGCGAGAGCATCGGCGCGCGGTGGCGGACCTTGGCGAATTTCGACTGCGCCTGCGCGCCGACCTTGAGCGCCAGGCCGCCAGCCTTCAACGCCGGAAAGCGCGCCTCGATGGCCTCGGCCCTGCGGCGCATCTCGTCATAGGCCGCGTCGGTCATGATCGGCGCGTCCTGGCCATGATAAGCCTCGTCAGCGGCAGCCACCAGGGCCATCAGGTGCTTGTGCTCGGCCTCGGCCGCCATCGGCTCGAGCTCGGCGACCGGAACGGTGGAGAGCGGGGCGAGCGAAGCCATTGGGACCTTCAGCGAGTGGCGAGCGCGGTGTCGAGCAGCCGCCGCGCCGCGGCCCGCGCCTCGTCGGTGATGGTGGCGCCGGCGAGCATCCGGGCCAGCTCCTCGCCGCGCTCGGCATTGGCCAGCGGCGTCACCCGCGTCGCCACGCGCTCGGGCGTGACGGCGTGCTTGGAGATCAGGAAATGCTGCCCGGCCTTGGCCGCGACCTGCGGCGCATGGGTCACGGACACGACCTGCACCTTCGCCGCCAGCCGGGCCAGCCGCTCGCCGATCGCGTCCGCCACCGCGCCGCCGACGCCCGTGTCGATCTCGTCGAACACCAGCGTCGGCGCGGAGCCCCGGTCGGCCAGCACGACCTTCAGCGCCAGCATGAAGCGCGAGAGCTCGCCCCCCGACGCCACCTTGAACATCGGGCCAGGCCGCGTGCCGGGGTTGGTCCGCACCCAGAACTCCACGCGGTCGATGCCTGCGGCCGACCAGGCGTCGCTGTCGGTGCTGATCTCGGTGATGAAGCTCGCACGCTCCAGCTTCAGCGGCGGCAGCTCCTGCGCCACGGCGGCGTCAAGACGCGCGGCGGTCTCCTTGCGGCCCCGGCTCAGCGCCCCGGCCTGGCTTGCGTAATCGGCCGCGCGCTTCGCAAGCTCGGCCTCCAGCCCGGCGAGGTGCGCCTCGCCTGCATCGAGCGCGGCCAGATCAGCAAGGTAGCGCTGCTCCAGTGCGGCGAGATCGTCGACAGGCACGTCGTATTTGCGGGAGGCGGCGCGCAGCGCGAAAAGCCGCTCCTCGCATTGTTCGAGCTCGCGCGGATCGAACTCCGTGGCCCTCAAGGCGACGTCGAGCGCGGTCGCGGCCTCGTCCAGCGCCACCAGCGCGGCCTCCAGCGCCTTGATCGGCGCCTCGACGAGCTGCGGCGCGAGGCTGGCCCGGCGTTCGAGCCGCCTCATATGGGAGGACAGCTCGGGAATGGGCGAGCCCTGCCCGCTCAGCGCCTCGCTTGCCTCCGCGATGTCCTTGGCCACCTTCTCCGACTGCATCATGAGCTGGCGCCGGCCGGCGAGTTCGGTCTCCTCGCCCGGTTGCGGGGCGAGCTTGTCGAGCTCCTCGGCGGCATGGCGCAGGAAATCGGCCTCCTTGCGCGCCGCCGCCACCGCCGCCTTGCGCTTCTCGAGCTCGAGGCGCGTCTCGCGCCAGGCGCGATAGGCTTCGGCGACGGCCGCGGCGCGTCCGCCGAGCCCGCCATAGACATCGAGCATGCCCCGGTGCGTTTCCGGATCGATCAGGGCGCGGTCGTCATGCTGGCCGTGAATCTCCACCAGCGCGGCGCCGATGGATCTGAGCGCCTGCACGGACACCGCCTGGTCGTTGACGAAGGCGCGGGTGCGCCCGTCCGCGACCTGCACCCGGCGCAGGATGAGGTCGCCGTCGTCGTCGATGTCCTGCGCCCGCGCGATGAGCCGGGCGGGGTGATCGGGCGCGAGGTCGAACACCGCCGTGACCTGACCCTGTGCTTCGCCATGACGCACGAGCGAGCCGTCACCGCGCCCGCCGAGAGCGAGCGAGAAGGCGTCGAGAAGGATGGACTTGCCAGCTCCGGTCTCGCCCGTCAGCACGCTGAGGCCCTCCGTGAAGGAGAGCTCCAGCCGGTCGATCAGGACGATGTCTCGGATGAGGAGCTGGGCGAGCATGGCTCGCTCAGCGGCTGAGGCCGACCGTTCGCGTGAAGCCACGGAAAGCGCGGCTGATCCAGGAGCCCTCCTGCTCGCGCGGCTCGAGGCCGCCCGACTGCAGCAGCGCGTAGCTGTCCTTGTACCAGGGGCTTTCCGGGAAGTTGTGGCCCAGCACCGCAGCCGCGGTCTGCGCCTCGTTGGTCACGCCGAGCGCCATGTAGGCCTCGGTGAGGCGCATCAGGGCCTCCTCGACATGCCGCGTCGTCTGGTACTTCGAAACCACGTCGCGGAAGCGGTTGATCGCGGCCGGATAGTTGCGTTGGGTCAAATAGAAGCGCCCCACCGTCATCTCCTTGCCGGCCAGCTGGTCGCGGGCGAAGAGCAGCTTCTCGCGCGCGTCCTGCACGTATTCGGAGCGCGGATAGCGGTCGACCAGTTCCTGCAGCGCCACCAGCGCGCGCTCGGTGCGCTCCTGGTCGCGGCCGATGTCGGGGATCTGGTTGTAGTTGGACATCGCCAGGATGTACTGCGCGTAGGCGGCATCCTTGTCGCCGGGGTGCAGCGAGAGATACCGGCGCGAGGCGGTGATCGCCTCCTCGTAGCGGCGGCCCTCGTAATGGGCGTAGGCGGTCATCAGCAAGCCGCGGCGCGCCTGGGGCGAGAACGCGGCCTGCTTGTCGATTTCGCCGAAGGTCTTGGCAGCGCCCTCGTTGTCGCCGCGCTCGAGCCGTGCGAGGCCCTGATTGTAAAGCGTTTCGGGCGGAACGTCCGGCAGGAGTTCCTGCTTGTACTTGGCGGTCGTGTCGAACGGGTTCAGCGACGAGATCGTGTCGCAGCCGGCCATGCCGAACGCGACGCCGACAAGCGCCGCCAGATGCGCCATCCTCATGTGAGCCATACCGATCGCCTCAAGAAACGCCCCCGCGCGGCCGGGGAGCAGACGGGCTGCATGTAACCCATGCGCGGGGCTTTCGCCAAGCCACTGTCGCCGGGGCCGGCGAACAATGTTCCATGCCCGTTCCGAATTCCCGGGCCGTGTGGCGAAATCATGGCCGGCTGGTCCGGACAGTCCGGACGCCGGCGGGCTGGCTCAGCTCAGGGACGGAGCGTAGGCGGCGGCCGCCATCTGCACGCGCCGCGACGGCACCGAGTCGGCATCCTCGACGATCTCGAAATTGGCCGGATCGGAGAACAGCTCGCGCAGCACCGCGATGTTCAGGCGATGGCCGCCGCAATGCGAGCGGAACAGGCCGATGATCGGCAGGCCGGCGAGCGCGAGGTCGCCCACGGCGTCGAGCAGCTTGTGACGGACGAACTCGTCATCGTAGCGCAGGCCGTCGGGATTGATCACGCGGTCGTCGCCGATGGCGATGGTGTTCTCCAGCGAAGCGCCGAGAGCGAAGCCGTTCTTCCACAGCTGCTCGACGTCGCGCATGAACCCGAAGGTGCGGGCGCGCGACACTTCCGTGGCGAAGCTCTCGGGGTCGAGGTCGAGGCTGCGGCTCTGGCGGCCGATGACGGCGGTGTCGAAGTCGATCTCGACCTCGAGCCTCAGCCCATCCTCGTCATGGGGAAGAAGTTCGCTGCGGGCGGCGCCCTTGCTGGCCGACACGGGGCGCAGCACGCGGACATAGCGGCGCGCGGCATGCTGGCTGACGATGCCCGTTTCGCGGATGGCCTCGACGAAGGCCTCGGCGCTGCCGTCCATGATGGGCACTTCCGGCCCGTCGATCTCGACCAGCGCGTTGTCCACACCAAGGCCATAAAGCGCAGCCATGATGTGCTCGACGGTCGCAACAGCTCCGTGGCTGGGGTCGCCCAGCACGGTGCAGAGTTCCGTCATGCTGACGTTGCCATACCGCGCGGGGATGCGGCGCTGGATGCCGCTGTCGAGACCCTTGCGGAG
Organism: Hyphomicrobiales bacterium; assembly: GCA_027489835.1. Classification (GTDB taxonomy): domain Bacteria; phylum Pseudomonadota; class Alphaproteobacteria; order Rhizobiales; family Beijerinckiaceae; genus Allobosea. The sequence goes on along the minus strand of JAIXZF010000242.1, from coordinate 1,643 downwards.
GAAGACGATGCCGTGGTTCGTGGATGCTGGCCGGATGGTCAGGACCGCGGTCCCTGCCGTATGGACGCCGTAACCCGCGAGTGTGATCACGTCTCGCACTGTCGTCTGGCGGCCAGATGTCATCACGTCAGTCCCTTCTGCTCCCTGTCCCCGTCGGCGTTCCGCCTTTGGATCGAGGACCGGGCAGTTTCTCAAGCCCCGCCTGCCGGTCGGATTCGTCTGGCAAGCGAGCGCACCATACCCACCTGGGAGACTGCGGCAAAATCACGGTTTTTATCGCTCTGTAACAACTTGGCGGCGCCCGTGCCCTTTGACATTCATTGATAAAAATCAACGATTTGTTAATGCTGGTTCGCCCGCCTCGTGGGAGGCGGGCGATGGTTAACTAAACGTCACTTCACGCGTTTTCAGGCCACGTTTCAGTTCGCCTGACGGCGCAGGAACGCCGGAATCTCAAGCTGGTCGTCCTCGACGTTGCGCGGGGCGGGAGCCCGTCCGCGCGGGTCGAGCTGGCCTTCCGCCGCGCGCGGCACCGGGGCCTGCACCGGGCGGCGCATGTACTCGGCATGGGCGGCGGACGGCGCTGCGGCCGGCGCCGGAACAGGCGAGGCCGGAGCCGGGCTGTGGATCGGCGTGCCGTCCTCCTTGCGGCCGAAGCCCACCGAGGCCAGTCGCTGCATCAGCGACATGCGCTTGTGCTCGGCCGAATGGGCCGGCAGGGGCGCCGACGGCACCGTGCGCGCGGCGATCTGGTTCTGCGCGGGAACCGGCAGTTCCTCGACGCGCGGCAGGCGAGCGGGCTTGATCCGTTCGGCCTGCGGCGGGATGAAGGTGTCCTGCCTGACCGAGAAGGGCTCCTCGGCCTGGCGCGCGGCCGGCTCGATGGCCGGCGGCTCGGCCGCCAGCACCACGCGCGGCTGGACCGGCTCGAGGCGCACGGTCTCGGCGATCAGCGCGGCCTGCGGCTGTGGCTCCTCCATCGGGGCCGGGGCGGGCGGGATGGCGGGGGCCAGCACGACCGGTTGAGACGGACGGAAGGCGGGAGCCGCGGCGTTGGACTGGGCGCGCAGGCGGGCCTCGGCCTTCAGACGCTCCGCCACCTCGGCGATGCGCTTGTCGATGGCCGAAACCTCGGGCTGGGCCTGGATCGCGGCGTGGTCGATGCCGGTCGCCACGACCGAAACGCGCATCACGCCTTCCATGCTCTCGTCGAAGGTGGCGCCGACAATGATGTTGGCTTCCTCGTCAACCTGCTCGCGGATGCGGGTGGCGGCTTCGTCCACCTCGTAGAGCTTCATGTCGCGACCGCCCGTGATCGAGATCAGCAGGCCGCGAGCTCCGCGCATCGACACCTCGTCGAGCAGGGGGTTGGAGATGGCGGCCTGGGCGGCGGTCTCGGCGCGCTTCTCGCCCGAGGCCTCGCCGGTGCCCATCATCGCCTTGCCCATGCCGCGCATCACGGCGCGAACGTCGGCGAAATCGAGGTTGATGAGGCCGGGCTTTACCATCAGGTCGGTGATGCAGGCGACGCCGGAGTAGAGCACCTGGTCGGCCATGGCGAAGGCGTCGGCGAAGCCGGTGTTCTCGTTGGCGATGCGGAACAGGTTCTGGTTCGGGATCACGATCAGCGTGTCGACCGAGGC
>JAIXZF010000275.1 GCA_027489835.1 Hyphomicrobiales bacterium | reverse complement strand
GTTCGAGACCAGCGCCACCAGCGGGGCGGCCGCGCCCGAGCGGCCGGCGCCGAGGATGGCGAGGACCGGCACGATGCAGATGAAGATGCCGGCGAAGAGCTTGGCCACCTCCTTGATCGGCCCCCAGTTGAAGCCGTTGGCCTCGCGGTATTCCCGCTTCGCCAGCTTGAGCGAGGCGAAGGCGGCGGCCAGCATGATGAGGTTCGAGGCGATGTCCTGCAATTGCAGATAGACGCCGAGCACGCTGAACTGGATGCCCGGCTTCCACTCGGCCCGCAGCAACACGGCGCCGATGATGATGGCGACGAAGACGAGGCTCTCCAGCCCCATGATCCTGACGCGGCTGTCCGGCGTCGGGTCGGGCGCGACCACGCCTTCCTTTTTGTAGAGGTGGCTGTCGATCGCGTAGAACAGCGCGAGCAGGATGCCGGCGACCAGCATCGTCTCGGCCATGAGGTTCGTCGTGGTCCAGAAGAAGCTGATGCCCTTCAGGAAGCCGACGAAGAGCGGCGGATCGCCCAGCGGGGTCAGCGCGCCGCCCACGTTCGAGACGAGGAAGATGAAGAACACGACGACGTGGACATTGTGCGCCCGGTTGTCGTTGGCCCGGATGATCGGGCGGATCAGCACCATGGAGGCGCCGGTGGTGCCGACGAAGCTCGCCAGGATGGTGCCAATGGCGAGGATGCCGGTGTTGGTCAGCGGCGAGCCGTGGATGTTGCCCTTGACGAAGATGCCGCCCGCCACCGTGTAGAGCGCGAAGAGCAGGATGATGAAGGGCACGTATTCCAGCAGCATGGCGAAGGCGATGCCGGCCGTGGCGTCCGCCGCCGAGAAGCTCATGTAGAGCGGGATGACGACCAGCGCCGACCAGAAGGCGGCGAACTTGCCGTAGTGATGCTCCCAGATATGGGGGAAGAAGAGCGGGCCGGTGGCGATACAGAGCAGAAGGCCGGCGAAGGGCACGATCCAGAGCAGGGACATGCCGCTGCCGTCGAGCGCCGCGGCGGCCAGCGCCGGCTCCGGCGTCGCAGCGAAAGCGGCGGCGATGATCGCCGTCAGCAGCCAGGTTCCCATCGTCAAGCCTCCCAAGCCCGTGCCCGCGGCTGTTCCGCCGCATCGCTGCTCCGCCTTTAATGAGGATCGGGCAGGCTAGCAATCACCGGGCCGATGCGTCATGGGACCGTCGAGCGCAAGAATTCGCCGCCGATTCGGATCCCCCCTCCCCACCCCAAGGACTTTCATCCATGTATCGCGCCACGCTTCTGGCCGTCGGCCTCCTTTTCGCGCCGTGCTCGGCCGCCTTCGCGCAAGTCGCGGTCGATGATATCCGCCTCCAGCTCTTCAAGGAGAAGTCCGGAACATTGTCGGAGAACATCGCGGGCTCGACGAAGTCTTTCGTGAACACCGTGTCCGGCGGCGGCGATGCTGGCGAGCCGGCCGAGGCGGTGCTGGTGACGCTGGTGCTCACCGGGCCGAAGAATGCGAAATCCTCCGACAAGGTGGCGCGCGACATCGCATCCGTGACCGTGACTCAGGCCGCGAAGACCGGCTCGCGCACGCTGCTCAAGCGCGCCTATGGCGGCTTCCAGTTCGGCGCGGACGGGCGCAGCCACAAGGCCTTCCTGCTGGAAAACGCCACCTGCGCGCCGCTGGAGGTCGACGTCAGGCTCGGGCGCAGCCGCAAGACCGTGAAGGTCGACTTTACCTGCGACGGCTGAGGCGCGGCTTTCACCGGCTGTTCATCGCTTCGGGCGCAGGCTAGGGTTCGCTCAGGCTGGCGATCCCTCGACGCTGTTTCGCCGCCCGGGCCGGGGGGCCTTGACGCCAATGTGCCGCTTTCTCGCCTATCAGGGCGTTCCGGTCTTCCTCGAGGAGTTCGTCTCCTCGCCCTGCCATTCGCTGGTGCACCAATCCATCCACGCCACCGAGGCCAAGACCGGCACCAATGGCGACGGCTTCGGGCTGGGCTGGTATGGCGACCGGCCCGAACCGGGCCTCTACCGCGAGATCAGGCCCGCCTGGTCCGACGAGAACCTGCTCTCCATCGCGCGGCAGGTGCGCTCGGCGCTGTTCTTCGCCCATGTGCGGGCGGCCACCGGCACCGCCTCGACGCGAGCCAATTGCCATCCCTTCAGCCACGGCCGCTGGCTGTTCATGCACAACGGCCAGATCGGCGGCTACGCCAAGGTGAAGCGCAAGCTCGAGGCGCTGATCCCCGACGCGCTCTACGGCGCGCGCACCGGCACCACCGATTCCGAGGCGCTGTTCCTCATCGCGCTGTCGCGGATCGAGGCGGGCATGGACCCGATGACCGCCATGGCCTCGGCGCTGGCCGACGCCGCCGCGCTGATGGCGGAGGCATCCGTGCGCGAGCCGCTGCGCTTCGCCGCCGCGCTGTCGGACGGCGAGACGATCCACGCCTTCCGCTGGTCGTCCGATGCGAAGCCGCCCACGCTCTATCATTGCGAGCAGGCCGACCATGTGGTGATCGCCTCCGAACCGGTGGACGAGCGGCGCGATTGCTGGCGCGCGGTGCCGGCCAATGCCTGCGTGGTGGCGCGTGGCGGGCGGGTGGAGATACGGACGCTCGCTGTCGGCATGCCGCTGGCCGCCTGAGGTCCCGACGCGGCTTCGGCGCTTGCATCGCGCGCAGCGCCCCGGCAAACCGGCCCGATGCGCGCCTTCGACACGCCCCTGCCCATCGACGAGGCCCTGCCCGGCCTCGCAGCCGCGCTCGCCTCGGCTTCGAGCGTCGTGCTGGTGGCGCCGCCGGGCGCCGGCAAGACCACGCGCGTGCCGCTGGCGCTGCTGGACGAGGACTGGGTCCGGGGCCGCAAGCTGATCATGCTCGAGCCGCGACGGCTCGCGGCCCGCGCCGCGGCCGACCGGATGGCGGCAACGCTCGGCGAGCGCGTCGGCGAGACGGTGGGCCTGAGGGTCAGGCTCGGATCGAAGGTCGGCCCCCGCACGCGGATCGAGGTCGTCACCGAAGGCGTGTTCGCGCGGATGATCCTCGACGATCCGGAATTGACCGGCATCGCAGGCATCCTGTTCGATGAATTTCACGAGCGTTCGCTCGATGCGGATCTCGGGCTGGCGCTCGCGCTCGATTCGCAAGGCGCGCTGCGGGAGGATCTGCGCATCCTCGTGATGTCGGCCACGCTGGACGGCGCGCGCGTGGCCGGGCTGCTCGGCGATGCGCCGGTGATCGCGAGCGAGGGCCGCGCCTTTCCCGTCGAGACGCGCCATCTTGGCCGCGATCCCCGCGTTAGGATCGAGGACGCCGTGACGGAGACCTGCCTCGGCGCGCTCGCCAGCGAGCCGGGCTCGATCCTCGTCTTCCTGCCGGGGCAGGGTGAAATCCTGCGGGTGGCGGAGCGGCTTGGCGCGCGGCTGCGCGATCCGTCGGTCGACATCTGCCCGCTCTATGGCGCCATGGACCATGCCGAGCAAGACCGGGCCGTGAAGCCCGCGTCCGCCGGGCGGCGCAAGGTGGTGCTCGCGACCTCGATCGCCGAGACCTCGCTGACCATCGAGGGCGTCAGGGTCGTCATCGATTCAGGTCTGGCGCGCGTGCCGGTCTACGAGCCCGATGTCGGGGTGACGCGGCTCGCCACCGTCCGCGTCTCCCGCGCCGCGGCCGACCAGCGGCGGGGGCGCGCGGGCCGCACGCAGCCGGGCGTGTGCCTGCGGCTGTGGGAGGAAGCCGCAAGCGGCGCGCTGCCGGCTTTCGCGGCGCCGGAGATCCTGTCCGCCGACCTCGCCCCGCTGCTGCTCGACTGCGCGGCCTGGGGCGTGGCCGATCCTGCGACGCTGCGCTTCCTTGACCCCCCGCCCGCTCCGGCCCTGAGCGAAGGCCGGCGCATGCTGCGCGACCTCGGGGCGCTCGACCCTGCGGGGCGGATCACCGAGACGGGCCGCCGCCTGCGGTCCTTGCCCCTGCCGCCCCGGCTGGCGAGCCTGCTCGTCAAGGCCGCGCGGATGGGGGCCGCGAAGCCTGCGGCGGAGCTCGCGGCGGTGCTGGTCGAGCGCGGACTCGGCGGCGATGGAGCCGACCTCGCGGACAGGGTCGAGCGCTTCCGGCGCGACCGGGGCCGGCGGGCCGAGGACATGCGGCGGCTGGCCCTGGGCTGGGCACGGCTGGCGGAGGACGAGGGGCCCGCGCCGCATCTGGCGGAGCCCCCCGGCCTCGGGGCGCTGCTGGCGCTCGGGTTTCCGGACAGGATCGCCCGGGCGCGGGGCCGACCCGGGGCCTACACGCTGGCCAACGGGCGCGGCGCCGAGATCGAGCCGCATCACCCGCTCGCGCGCCATGACTGGCTTGTGGTGGCCGACATGGCGGGCAGCGCGGCCGCGGCGCGCATCCTGGCGGCGGCTGCGCTCGACAGCTCCGAAATCGAGGCCGCGGCGGGCGAACTTCTCGCGAGTTTCGACGAAACCAGCTTCGAAGCAAGCGCGCGGGCGCTGCGGCGGCGCGCCGGCCGGCGCATCGGCGCGATCACGCTGTCGGAGCGCGCGCTGCCGGTCGAGCCCGACCTTCCGAGCGCGGAGGCTCTGGCGCGGGGGCTCGCCTCGCTCGGCATCGCCCGGCTGCCCTGGAGCAAGGCTCAGCGGGCGCTGCTCGGGCGCGTCGGCTTCCTCAGGCGGGCGGAGGGCGAGCCCTGGCCCGAGCTGAGCGACGAAGCGCTGGCGCGCGACGCGGCTGGATGGCTCGCCCCGCACATCATCGGCCGCGCCGGGCTCGCCGCGATCACGACCGACGACCTCGGCCAGGCGCTCGACGCCCTCTTGCCCTGGGAGCTGAAACGCCGGCTCGAGGCCGAGGCGCCGAGCCACTTCGCCGCGCCGACAGGCACCGCGGCGGCCATCGATTACGAGGCCGAGGCGGGGCCGACCATCTCGATCCGGGTGCAGGAGCTGTTCGGCCTGACGCGGCACCCGACCGTGGCGGGCGGGCGCGTGCCGCTGGTGGTGGAGCTGCTCTCGCCCGCGCATCGGCCGATCCAGGTCACGCGCGACCTGCCGGGCTTCTGGCGCGGCTCATGGGCCGCCGTGAAGAGCGAGATGAAGGGGCGCTATCCGCGTCATGCCTGGCCGGACGATCCGGCCGCCGCCCCGCCGACGACCCGGGCCAAGCCCCGCGGGACGTGAAGGCTCAATTGCCCATCCGGTTGCGCCACATGTCCTCGCCCACCGTGCACGACACCCGCGGCTGGCGGCTCTGCGCGGGCTTGATCAGGCTCGCGGGCGGCGCTGGCGCGTCCGAGATCTCCATGATCAGCTTGGTCTTGACGGTCTGGGTGAACTGCCCCTTGTCGGTGATGGGTATGACGAAGGCGCCCTGCCCGCCAATGACGCAATCCTCATAATAGAGTTCGAGGTTGTCGATATCGAGATAGCCCGGCCGCTTGAGCATGACCGGCAGGCCGTTGATCGAGATGCCCTTGGCCAGGGCTTCATCGCGCGCCAGCGTCACGATGCGTCCCGAATTGTTCGGCCCGTCGCCGGAGATGTCCATCACCTGCCGCAGGGCGCGGACGGGGGCCGACTCCAGCAGCTTGACCCCCGTGTCGATGGCGCCCGAGACGGAGGTGCGCTGGCCCCGGCGCGTCGGCTGCTTCTCCAGCTCGGCCGCGAAGGCGAGCGCCGCCTGCGGCGAATCGATCACCGTCCACGGGATGAGATGGTGCTGGATGTTGAAGCCGGCCCACTCGAAGAAGGTCAGCGCGATGCGCCCCGTCGCGCCGCCGGCGATGGCCTTGTGCACCTCCGGCGAGCGCAGCGCCTCGACATAGCCGGCGCGCTGCAGGGCCAGTTCGTCGAGATCCATCGAGAAGGAGATGTCGACGGCGAGCACCAGCGCCACGTCGACCTCGACGCCGGCCTGTGCCGCAGCCTGCCGCGGCGGCGCGAACCCCGCCAGCAGCGCGACCATGAGGGCCGCCAATCCATTCGCCAGTCGGAGCATCCGCATTCTCCGCGTCGCCGGGGCTGTCCCCCGAAAGGAGCCAGCATCGCCCAAAGCTGCGGAAAGGCAAGCCCCGCGTGGGCTCAGCGCCGAGCCTCGACCTCGGC
>JAIXZF010000106.1 GCA_027489835.1 Hyphomicrobiales bacterium | reverse complement strand
GCGCAGGGCTTCGCCAACATGGGCTCGGCCATCTTCGGCGGCATGTGCGTGACCGGCACCATCGCGCGCACCGCGACGAACATCCGGGCCGGCGCGGCGAGCCCGGTCGCCGGCATGCTGCATGCCGTGTTCCTGCTGGCCTTCATGGTCCTTGCGGCCCCGCTAGCGCGCCACATACCGCTCGCAGCCTTGGCCGGAGTCCTGGCCGTGGTGTGCTGGAACATGGCCGACAAGGCCGAATTCGCAGCGATCCTCAAGGGCGGCGGCGGGGCGGTCGCGGTGCTTCTGGCCACTTTCGGCCTGACCATCGTCATCGACCTCATCGTCGGCATCGCCGTGGGCTGCGCGCTGGCCCTGGCGCTGCATCTCGCCGCCCGCCGGCGCGCGGCGTGACAACGCGGCCACTGGCGAGCCGCCGGCGCCGGGTCTAGGAAACGGCATGGTGCGCATGGATTTCGACATCGCGGTAGTGGGACCTGGCCCGGTCGGGGCCATGGCAGCGCTCATGGCCGCCCGGAAGGGCCTGTCCACGGTGCTGATCGGCCCGGCCGCGCCCCGCAAGGATGGCCGCACCGTCGCGCTGATGGACGCCTCGTGGCGCATGATCGCGGAGGCTGGGGTGGCGGACAGGCTGGCGGCGGTGAGCGCGCCGCTCGACGTCATGCGCCTCGTCGACGACACGGGCAGCCTGTTCAGGCGCCCCCCCACCGAGTTCCGCGCCAGCGAGATCGGGCTCGACCAGTTCGGCTGGAATGTCGAGACCTTCGCGCTCAGCGAAGCGCTGCTCGGAGCGATCGACGCGCAAACGTCGATCGCGCGCGCTCCGGCTGCGCTGACCGCGGCCCTCTTCGAGGATGGCACGGCGCGACTGACGCTGGAGGATGGGCGCGAAATTACGGCGAGGCTCGTCGTGGGCTCGGACGGGCGCGCTTCCCGCGTCAGGGCCGAGGCCGGCATCGGCGCCGAGGAATGGCGCTATCCGCAAGCGGCGCTGACCACCATCGTCCGGCACGGCCGCGACCACCGCAACGTCTCGACCGAGTTCCACACCCGCTCCGGCCCCTGCACGACCGTGCCGCTGCCGGGCCGGCGCTCCTCCATCGTCTGGATGATGGACCCGGCAGCGGCCGAGCGCCACATGGCGATGGACGATATCGCGCTCGCGGCCGCCATCGAACGGCAGATCCATTCCATCCTCGGCCAGCTCACCGTGGACGGGCCGCGCGGGCTGACGCCGATGGGTGGGCTCTCCGTGAGCCGCTTCACAGCGCACCGGGCCGCCCTGATCGGCGAGGCGGCCCATGTCTTTCCGCCCATCGGCGCGCAGGGCCTCAATCTCGGGATGCGGGACGTGGCGGCGCTGCTGGACGCCGTTTCGGCGGGCGATCCCGGCGACGCGGCAGGCCTTGCGCGCTACGAGCGCTCGCGGTCCGGCGACGTGCGCAGCCGCACGGCAGCGGTGGACGCGCTGAACCGCTCTTTGCTGTCCGGCCTGCTGCCTGTCGACTTCGCCCGCGGGCTCGGGCTGCTGGCGATCGAGACGATTGCGCCGCTGAGGCGGCTCGTCATGCGGCAGGGACTGGCGCCCGGCGGCCGTTGAGCGTCCAAGGTCAGCCTCGCGGGAACAGGTCGTGGGGCATGTGCCCTTCCCTGATCAGCCACAGGAACATCGTCAGCGTGACCATCGAGGCGATGGTGCCGACGAGGATGCTCGCCGAGGCGCGCTCGACGCCGACGCCATACTGCGTCGAGATGACGAAGATGTTCAGAGCCGGCGGCAGCGCGGCCATGATCATCGCCGCGAAGACCCAGGCCGGCGGAAAATCGCCGATGAGCGATAGCAGCAGCAGGATCAGCAGCGGGTGCATCACCAGCTTGACGAACATCAGCGCCGGCACCTCCGGCGGCATCTTTTCCATCGGCCTGATGGCGACGGTGACGCCGAGCAGGAACAGCGCGCACGGCGCCGCCGCGCCCGACAGCCAGAGCGTCATCTTGTCCAGGGCGCTTGGCAGCTGCAGCTTCATGAAGGCGGCGGCGACGCCGAGAACGGTGGCGATGTTGAATGGATGGGTCGCAACTTTCCACGCCACCTCGCGGGCGGTCTGGCCGAAGCTCTTCTTCTCGACGCCGGCGAGCGCCATGAGGAAGGGAATGAGTGAGAACAGCAGGAGGTTGTCGAACACGAAGATCAAAACCACCGGCGCGCTGGCCGCCGGCCCGAGCGCGGCGAGGATCAGCGGCGGGCCCATGTAGCCGATGTTGGAGTAGGCGCCGGCGACGCCCTGCATCACCGCCTGCGGCAGGTTGCCCCGCGTGAAGAACAGGCCGATGGCGAAGGACAGCGCGAAGACGCAGTAGGTCGACAAGGTGGTGCCGAACACGAAGGGCCAGTTGGTCAGCTCGCTCAGCGGCTTGTCGGCGATCAGCCGATAGAACAGCATCGGCAGCGACACGTAGATGAGGAAGAACTGCATCCAGGCCAGCCCCGCCACCGGGAGCTTGATGCGGCGGCCGCAGAAATAGCCGAGCGCGATCACGCCGAAGAAGGGCAGCACCAGATCGAGGAGTGAGAGGATGCTGCCCATCGGTCCTTCGCACGCACGCGCCGATGTCGGTTAGAAGCTCAGGCCGCGCATGGCAACAGCCTTGCGGCTTGCGGCTCCCGCATCCAGCGCATGATGAGATGCGTAACCCGTGACGGGGGCGGCTGCGACGGGGCCTGCGGCGAATGCAGACTTGATATTGACCGCCGCCGCAGGCGATCATACCTCGACCCAAAGGCGGCTACAGGCCGCACGGAGGCGAACGTGAAGGCGCGCGACGCGAAATTCAGGATCGGACAGGTCGTCCGCCACCGGATCTATCCGTTCCGGGGCGTGATCTTCGACGTCGATCCGGAATTCTCGAACACCGAGGAATGGTGGAACTCGATCCCCGAGCATGTGCGGCCGACGCGCGACCAGCCCTTCTACCATCTGCTCGCGGAGAACGCGGAAACGGAATACATCGCCTATGTCTCGGAGCAGAACCTCGTGCTCGACGACAGCGGCGAGCCCATCCGGCATCCGCAGCTCGACGAGTATTTCCATGGCTCGGTCGACGGCGAATACAAGGTGGTGTCCGGCCGCCTGAACTGAGCGCGGGCGGGACGCCGCGTGATCGCGGCTGCCCTGCCCGCCGCTGCGCCTTGGCCGGGAATGACATCCGGGCTCCAGACACGCAAAATCCCGGCCTCGCGGCCGGGATTGTTGTTTTCAGCGAGACGAGGACTGCGCGCGCTCAGGGGCGAGGCGCGGCCGGAGCGCCGGGAGCGGATGCCTCGCCCTGCAGGCGGCGGCGCAGCTCTTCTTCGCGCTTCTGGATTTCCTGCTGGAGATTCTCCTGCTGGCGCTGGAGCTCGGCCGGATCGATGGGCGCGCCGTCGAACGCCTTGGCGAAGCCCGCCAGCGGCACCTGGAAGGTAACCTCGCGAGCCGCCTGGTTCTGGACGCTGACGTTCACCGTCGTGCCGCGCTTGAACGAGTTGAGCTGGGCGTCGTTGACGGTCGCCTCGGCAAAGCAGCCATTCGGGAAGCAGATCTGGAAGCGGCCCGCGATGGGCTGGGCCTGATCGACGCCGAAGCGCATGCCGGGCTGCAGCAGAAGGCCGATCGGCAGCAGGAAGCGCACGATGCGGTTCGGATCGCCCTTCACGTCATAGATCGCGACCGCCATGACCGGCTGGCCCTGATCCGACACGAAGTCGCGCGTGGTGTAGCAGATCTCGCGCTGGTTGCCGGGGTCCTTGCCGCAGACCTTGGTCCATTCGGTCTGGCTGGGCTCGGGCTTGACCTGAACGATGGTGGGGCCGGCCTGCTGCTGGGGCTGGGCGGGCTGCGCCGGGGTCGGCTGCGCAGGCTGGGCGGGCTGCGCCTGGGCCGGACGGGCCGGCTGCTGGGCCGGCCGGGGGGCCGCGGGCTGGGTGGACGGCTGCTGCGCGAGCGCCAGCGACGAGGTCGCGAGCATGGACGCCGCAGCCAGCGCGCCGACCAGCATCCTGGCGGGGACGGCCTTGTCCGGACGCGCGGTGTTCGTGTTGAAGGACATGGATTTCCCCTGTTGACTGCCGGCACAGCGTCCCGGCTTGCTGTTCCCTCGTCGGGAAGGGCATGGCGCCCTGCCCCTGGCGCAGCAGGCGCTGCACCATGGTCGCGATTGAGGCGACACAATGACTCGCCGTTGCCTTTAGCGGCTCAACGGAAACATTTCCAGCCTCCGACGCAACATCGTCGTCGTGCTAGGATGGGCCCATGTGGATTCGTGGCCTTTCGATCGCCTGGACGCGCGCCGCCATCACCGCGCGCGGGCTGACGGCCGCGCTGACGCTGGCCGTGGCCTTCGGCGTCGTGCCCATGCAGGAGGCCGGGGCGCAGGAGCGGCTGCACGGCATCGCCATGCATGGCCAGCCTGCCCTGCCCCGCGGCTTCACCGTCCTGCCCTTCGTCAACCCGGACCCTCCGCGCGGCGGACGCCTCGTGGTCGGCCAGCCCGGCACCTTCGACAGCCTCAATCCGCTGGTGGTGCGCGGCGTCGCGCCGGACGCGCTGACGCGCTTCGTGCTGCAGAGCCTACTCTGGCGCTCGCCGGACGAGCCGTTCAGCGCTTACGGCCTGCTGGCGCGCGAGGTCGAAATGCCCGAGGACCGGTCGCAGGTGACGTTCCATCTCGACCCCGCCGCGCGGTTCTCCGACGGGAAACCCGTCACGTCGGAGGATGTGCAGTTCTCCTTCGAGATGCTGAAGACGCATGGAAAGCCGTTCCATCGCAACAGCCTGGGCCGGGTCGCGAAGGTGGAGCTGCCGGATGCGCTGACCGTGCGCTTCGTGTTCGGGCCGGGCGCCGACCGGGAGACGCCGCTCATCATCGGGGCGATTCCGATCTTCGCGAAGCACGCGACCAACGCGGCGACCTTCCCCGAGACGACGTTCACGCCCTTCGTCGGATCGGGGCCCTACCTGATCAGCGACGTGAGGCCCGGTGAGAGCATCACGCTGACGCGGCGCAAGGATTTCTGGGCCGAGGCTCACCCGATCATGCGCGGCCAGCACAACCTCGAAACCATCCGCTACGATTACTTCCGCGATTCCAACTCGCTGTTCGAGGCCTTCAAGGCAGGGCTTTCGGATTTGCGCATCGAGACCGATCCGACGCGCTGGGCGACCGGCTACGACGTTCCAGCCGTGCGGGAGGGGCGGATCCTCAGGCGATCCATCAAGCTGTCGACGCCGAAAGGCTTGTCCGCCTTCGTCTTCAACACGCGGAGGCCCAACTTCGCCGATGCGCGGGTGCGCGAGGCGCTCTCGCTGATGTTCGATTTCGAATGGGCCAACCGGAACCTGTTCTTCGGCGTCTACAAGCGCTCGGACAGCCTGTTCGCCGACTCCGACCTTTCGGCGAGCGGCCGGCCTGCGGATGCGCGGGAGCAGGCTCTGCTGCAGCGCCTCGGCGTCGCGCTTCCCCCCACGCTGCTGGACGGAAGCTGGGCGCCGGCCGCGTCGGACGGATCGGGACGAGATCGCGAGTTGGCGCGGCGCGCCGTCGAGTTGCTGGCGGCCGCCGGATACGCGCTCGACGACGGCGCGATGCGCCGCCGCGACGGCGAGGCGCTCGCGTTCGAGATCACCGTGTCGTCCCGGCCGCAGGAGAGGCTGGCGCTCAACTACGCCAAGTCACTGCAGCGCATCGGCGTGACCGCGCGGGTGAGGCTGATCGACGACGTCCAGTACTGGCGCAGGCTCGCCGCCTACGACGTCGACATGGTGCAGTGGTCCTGGCCCGTTTCCGCCAGCCCGGGCACCGAACAGGCCAACCGCTGGGGTTCGGCGGCGGCGGGGCGCCAGGGCTCGCTCAACTATTCGGGCGCGAGTTCGCCGGCCATCGACGGCGCCATCCAGGCGATGCTGTCCGCGCGCGAGCGGGAGGATTACGTCGCCGCATCCCGCGTGCTCGACCGGCTGGTGATGGCGGGCCATTACGTCGTGCCGCTGTTCTATCTGCCGGAAACCTGGGTCGCCCATCAGCGCGGCATCGGCATGCCGGCGCGCCCGGCGCGCTATGGATTTCCTATCGAGACCCTCTGGCGCGACGCCGAGGGCTCGCCGCCCCGCCTGTCGAACTGATCGGTCGGGCGACATGATACCAGACCGGAAGACGAGCACGGGCGTCGAGGGCATAGGCCTCGACGAGCTGTTGCTGGCGTCGGTGAAGGTAAGGCCGGATGCGCTGTGCCTGCGCCAGCCGGCCCGCCGTGAGGCCTGGGCCGGCAGCCCGGGCAAGGCCTTCAGCCATCGCGAACTCGACCTGGGCGCGAGGCGGCTCGCGGGGCTGCTCCTGCTTTCGCGGCTGCCCGCGCGTTCGCAGGCCGTGAT
>JAIXZF010000008.1 GCA_027489835.1 Hyphomicrobiales bacterium | reverse complement strand
GTGATGGTGGTGGTCATGACGATGTCCTCACTGCTGGAAGATGTTGCCGCGATAGTCGACGGAGACGGGGCCGGCGGCGCCGCCGCTGCGCGTGGCCTGGGCGCGCCAGATGCCCTGGTCGTCCTTGCGCAGGTTGGTCACCGAGCCGAAGCCGTTCTCCTCGAGGCGCGCGCGGACTTGGCTTTCGGTGAAGCTGTTGGCGCCCGGCAGCGGGCCGCTGGTGTCGACCTGCTGGCGCGGAGCGGGCAGGGGCGAGGTGGTCGAAGTCTGGGCCATGGCCGCATTGCCGGCCAGCAGGACGAGGCCCATGGCGAGGGCGAGCTTCTTCATGTGCGAGTCTCCAATGGAAAGGACGGGTCGCCTTTCTTCAGATGGAAGCAACGCGGGCTGGGCGGATCGGTTCCGGAAGCGGCCAGGCAAGAGGGCGCCATGTCCTTGATTCGGAACGAGTTTTGTTTGCCGGCCACAAGAAAGGGCGGCCGGGCTCTCGCCTGGCCGCCCTGTTCGTTTCGAGGCCGGACCGCCTCGGGCGATCCGGGAGGCGGGCGGCAGGGTCGAAGCCCGCCGGCCGCGAACCTCGCGTCAGGTGGCGCGACGCACCAGCCTGAGGATGAAGATGAGGATCACCGCGCCGATGGTGGCACCGATGATCGCGCCGACGATCCCGCTCGGGCCTCCGACGAAGAGAGCGCCGAAGAGCCAGCCGCCAATGACCGAACCGATGATGCCGATGATGATGTTGCCGACGAGGCCGTAGCCGTCGCCCTTCATGATGAGGCCGGCGAGCCAGCCTGCCACGGCGCCGATCACCAGCCAGACGAGTAATGACTCGATGGGCATGTTATTCTCCTGAGTTGCCACGTTGAAGGTTCAACGCGACCCGCTCCGCTTGGTTCCGCTTGCACCGGGCTCCGGAGGGGCCGGCTCAGCGCTCCGCCACGGCCGGGCCGATCGCGTCGGCCACCACCGCGCCGCGCATGCCCATGGGCTTTTCCGGCCCCTGCGTCGTGTCGTGGGCCGTCTGGTGCTCGAGCTCGGCGTTGAACTCGGCGCCGAGAAGGATGACCGAGGCCGAAAGCCAGAGCCAGGTCATGAAGACGATGACGGTGGCGAGCGAGCCATAGGTGGCGGTGTAGTCGCCCAGCGTCGAGACATACCAGGAGAACAGGCCCGAGACCGCGGCCCAGAGCAGCGCCGCGATCAGCGCGCCGGGCAGCACCCATTCGAAGCGCGCGGCGCGCCGGCTAGGCCCGATCCAGTAGAGGACCGCGATGCCCATGACGGCGACCGCGTAGAACAGCGGCCAGCGCAGCGTGGCGAGCGTCGCCTCCAGCGCGCGGCCGAACGGGGCGGCCTCCAGGATCGCCGGCAGGATCGCGATGAGGAACAGGGCCGCGATCAGCAGGACCACGGCGCCGAAGGTCGTCATCAGCGAAACGAAGTTGAAGTAGATCAGCGAGCGCTTCTCGGTTTCGCCGTAGATGACGTTGAGGCCGTCGAACATCGCCTTGATGGCGGCATTGGCGCTCCAGCCCGCGACGGCGAGGCCGAAGATCAGGTTCAGAGACAGCTTGCCGGTGGACTGCGCCGCGAGCCGCTTGGCCTGCTCCTCGATCAACTCGGCCGCGGCGCCCGGCAGGATGCCGGTCAGCGGAGCCATCTGCATCGAAACCGAGTTGGCGTCGGTGAAGAGCCCGTAGATCGAGATGAGCACCGACAGTGCCGGCACGAGCGCGAGCAGGGCGTAGAACGCGACCGACGCCGCGACGGCCAGCAGCCGGTCGTCATTGGCCTCGGCATAGGTGCGCAGCAGGACGTCCTTCATGCCAAGCCATGTCATCTCGACCGGCGTGCTGGCGTGGCGGCCCCGCAGTGAGGCGTCGAAGGTCGTCGTCGCGGAGCGGCGGAACCGCTCGAGGCCATAGCCCGCCGCAACGCTGATCGATGCCAGCATCGCAATCACCCGCAGTTTCGCCATCGATCGTTCCTGCCGCAGCCTCGGGCGCCCGGGCCATGCGCCCGCGCCACAGGGCAGGAACGTCACGGCGCGCCGCGATGTTCCGGACAGGTTCGATCCCCTGGCGATCGCGGGGCCCGGGGCCGGCTCCGGAACAAGGCCCATGACACGGCGTTGCAGGTCACGGGTCGACCCGCGATGCATCCGCGCCTTTCGCTCGGACATTTTCGCCCGGGACTTGCGGCTTCCTGGCCGGCGGCTAGGGCGAGGACCGGCGCAGCATCCGGCAGGGTCAAGGGGAACCGACATGATACCGACGTCCCTGCGCGAAGTCTGGAAGAGGCGTGCGGCGCTCATGGAGGAGGAGCAGGAGGACGAGGTCGTCAGCACGACCGCGGCCCATGACCTCATCCTGCGCTATGCGCTGGTCGGCATCTTCCTGATCCTGTTCACGGCCTCGCTGTCGCTGGCACGATCCGTGGCCCTGCCGGTGACGGCCGGCGTGGTCTTCGGGCTCGTGCTCGGACCGGTGGTCGACCGCATGGTGCGGCTGGGCATGCCGCACACCCTGTCGGCCGCCCTCGTCGTGCTGGCCGGCGTCGCCCTGATGACGCTGGTGATCGGCATCTTCGCCGCGCCCTTCGCGCTCTGGAGCGACCGGCTGCCCGGCATCATCGCCACGCTGAAGGGCCGGGTGGCGGACATCGCCGACCTGGCCAAGCGGTTCGAGGGGCTCGCAGGCGGGCTCACCACGACCACGGCGGCGCCCAAGGTGGCGGTCGAGGAGCCGAGCCCGTTGGTGAGCATCGCCATCACCTCGTCCGCGGCCGCCGGCAGCGCGCTAATCTTCATCGCCACCATCTATTTCTACCTCGCGACCCGGCGGCACCTGAAGGCCCGGGCGCTCAGGCTCTGCCTCGGCTCCTCGGCGCGCCGTTCGGCGGGCGCCTTCCTCGGCGGCATCGAGAACCGCATCGCCAGCTATTTCGGGGTGGTGACGGTGATCAACCTGGCAGTCGGGCTGGTGGCGACCGGCATCGCCTGGCTCGCCGGCCTGCCCTTCCCGCTGTTCTGGGGGCTCGTCGCCTTCATCCTCAACTACATCGCCTTCGTCGGCCCCGCGATCATGACCGCGCTTCTGCTCGGCGCCTCGCTGCTCGACGATGGCGCGCGCTGGACCGCGGCTTGGCCCGCTCTGGCCTACTTCGTCATCCACCTGATCGAGGGCAACATCATCACGCCGCTGATGGTGGGCAGGCGACTCACCGTCAGCCCGTTCCTGGTCTTCATCTCCTTCGTCTTCTGGCTCTGGCTCTGGGGGCCGGTCGGCGCGGTTCTCTCGACGCCGATCCTGCTCATCGCGTCGCTCAGCTTCGAGGCCGTCCGCCATTACCGCGAGCTCGAGGAGGAGACGGCCGCCGTCGCCGCGACGCCGAAGGCCACGGAAGCGCGACGCATCGAGGAGGCCGAGGCCAACGCCATCGAGGCTGTGGCGGAGGCCGGACCCATGGGCTCGGCCCCGTCCATCGCCGACCCAGAGCCGGGCGACGAACCTGCCCGCGACCGGCGTAGGCCCGCCCTCGAACCCCAGCCGGCAAGCGCCGCCTGAGCCGCGCGAACCGGAACAATGCGGCGGCGCGCACGTTCCTTGCCGGAGACCTATGGCGGCTGACCCGCGAGATTTCCCTTCCAGATGTGGAGACGAAGATGACCCAGAATTACAACAAGAAGACCCCGTCCGAGACCATGGCCTCCATGCAGGACGACGCGGCCGACAGCCTCCGTTCCAGCGCCGACGAGACCCGCGACGCCGGCAGCGCCGCCAGCACGATGGCGCGCAATGCCAGCGAGATGGCGGACACCATGTCGTCCAAGCTGAAGACCGTCGGCGTCGACACCGACGTGATGGTCAACAAGGCCAAGGATCAGGCCTCCGAGCTGCAGCGTCTCCTGGGCGAGGAGCTCCGCACCAACCCGCTCCGCGCGCTGGGCGTGGCTGCCGCCGTGGGCGTGTTCGTCGGCCTCATGACCGCGCGGTGACGCCATGTGGAAAGGGCTGTCTCTCCTCGCGACGACCGAGATCTCCAGCGTCATCAAGCGCAACGTCGCGGCGTTCGCCTATTACGGCGTCGCGGTGGTGGCGGCCCTGTTCGCGCTGGTCTATCTCGTCGAGGCAGCCCATTTCTGGCTCACGCTCCGCATGAGCCCTCTCGCCGCGAGCCTCGTCATCGCGGCGGTCTTCCTCGCCATCGCTGTCCTGCTCATGCTCATCGGCATGATGGTCCGCAATGCGAAGCCGAAGCCCTCGGCGCGGTCCAGCCTGACCGCATCGGCGCTCGTCGCGGCGCCCGTGGCCGCCCGGCTGTTCGGCAAGCGCCTGCAGCTCGGCACGGTCGCGGTGGCCGGCGTCGTCGCGGTGGGAGCGGCGCTCGGACGCTATCTCGGGACCCGCAGCTGAAGCATAGGCGGCTAGGCTCGAAGTCGTTCCTCCCGGCATGTTTATCGCTGTAAACTCAACCCTTGCCCCGTTCCGACGAGGCGAGGGTTGCTGTCTTTTGACAGGACGGGCATAGTCGCAAGCCTGTAAGAAAGTCTTCCTCGCCATGCCCGCCGATCGGCCGGTTGGCGAAGGTGCGGACACCAGCTTGCGGGATTCATGACGGACAGCTTTCCTTCCAGGGCCGGCGGGCTGGCGGACGAAGCCGGGGCCACCGGTGACCGGTTCACCCAGGCCCGCGCCTCCGAGTGGCGGATCACCGGCGGCGCGCTGCTGATCCTGTGCGTCGTGATGGCCGTTCTGCCCGCCTGGGGCTTCGCCGGCTACGTTGCCGCTCGCTTTGCTCTTGGAGAGCAGCAATCCCTCGAAAATGCGGGCCGCCTCGCCGCCAGGGCGGCAGCGTCCGCCATGGATTTCCGCATCGGGAACCTCGAAAGCGCGATGTCGACCTTGGCGCTCTCGCGTCAGTTCGCATCGGGCGATCTGGCAGGCCTTTATGCGGAGGCCACGGTCCTGGCGCAGACCCAGCGCGTGACGGTGGCGCTGACCGAGCCGGATGGCCGGCAGCTCTTCAACACACAGCTTCCGTTCGGCAGCGACCTGCCTGTGGCCCGGGACCTCGTGAAGATCGAGGAGGCCGTGCGGACCGGGCGCACGCAGTATTCGGTCCTGTACCATGGGCTCGTCTCGCAGCGCTGGCTGTTGGGGATCGTGATGCCGCTGAGACGCGACGGCAACATCGCCGCCGTCCTGGTCGTGGCGCTCGACACGGTGCGCTTGTGGGACGAGGTGCTCGCGAGCATCGACCGCCCGGCCACCTGGCCCATCGCGCTTGTGGACGAGACGCATCGTGTCGCCGCCCGGCAGCCCGACGGGGCGCAGTTCGCGGGCCGAAAGGTGCACCCCGACGCGGCTGCGGTGCTGACTGATGCCGAGTT
>JAIXZF010000155.1 GCA_027489835.1 Hyphomicrobiales bacterium | reverse complement strand
TGGCGGCCTGGCCGCGCCCTATCTCGCCGATCATCCGCAGCCTCCTGGTGGAACGGCTCGAGGCGGGCCATGTCGAGGCGCTGGCGCTCGATGTCGACATGAACGCCGCCGCGCTGCGTATGGCGCGGATTGGCGATCCGACGCCCGACGAGGCGATCAAGGTCGAGGTGTCCGGCAAGGACGTCCGTTTCGTGATCGGGGAGGGCATTCCCAAGCTGCACGATCTGGCGCTCTCGGCGGTTGGCACTGGCCGCACGCTGGAGGTCAAGGCGAGTTCCGCCCGCGTCGAGATGGCGAAGAACCGTCAGTTCGTGCTGACGGAGGGCTCCTTTTCCATTCCCGATACCTGGGCTTCGCGGCCGATCGGGCGCAGCGCCTTCCGGGCAACGGGCAGCGTCGACGCATTGGCCGCACTGATGGCGCTGCCGGCCTTCCGCGATTCGGCGCCGGGCCAGATCGACCCCGAGGCGATCCGTGGCCGCTTCGACCTCAAGACCACCGTGTCGTTGCCGCTTGTGCAGGATGTCAAGGCGACCGATGTGGCGGTGCAATCCATGGGGCTCATCACGTCGCTGGGCTCGGACACGCTCATTCCCAACGAGAAGCTCGAGGGCGGCAGCCTCGCGGCCAACTTCGACCGCGGGGCGCTGACATTGCGGGGCGAGCTTAGGCTGGGCGGCTCGCCGGCGCAGCTCGACCTCAGGCAGGACCCTCGCGGTGTGGGCGAAGCCATCGTCACCATGACGCTCGACCAGGCCGCGCGGGTTCGCCGCGGCTTCGGCTTCAACGGGCTGGTGGCCGGGCCGGTTTCGGTCCGCATGGTCAAGCCGCTGGGACGCAAGCCCGACCTGCCGCCGCGTCTGGAAGCGGACCTGACGCGCGCCGCCATCGACGGGCTGCTGCCGGGCTGGAACAAGCCGGCCGGCCGACCGGGCAAGCTCAGCTTCACCATCGTGGACGACGCCGACGGGCCAGATCTGAACGACTTCGTGCTCGACGCCGCGCCTGTGCTGCTGCGGGGCCGGATCGAGCTCACCAAATCCGGCGACATCGACGCCGCCAGCATGACCGCCGCGCGCCTGTCGCCAGGCGACGACATGCGAATCGAGGTCAAGCGCGACGGGCAGGTGATCAAGATCCAGGTTCGCGGTCAGGTCGCCGATGCGCGGCCTTTCCTGAAGCCGCCGGGCGCATCCGGGCCGGGGCGCAAGCCGGACGGCATGCCCGACCATGACATCGACCTCGCCGTGCCGATCCTGACCGGCTTCAACAACGAAGTGATCGGCAACGCCGCGCTCAAGCTCTCCGTCCGCTCGCGCGAGCTGCGGCAGCTCGCCTTCACGGGCCGCATCGGCCGTGCGCCGGTGTCGATCCAGCAGATCCGCGACGCGGAAGGCCGGGTCATCCGCCTCGAGACAGAGGATGGCGGGGCTTTCCTGCGTTATGTCGACCTTTACCGCCGGGCCTATGGCGGCGACCTGGTCATCGATGGCAGGCCGGGGCCCGACGAGAGCCTGACCGGCGACGTGCTGTTCCGCGACTTCAGGGTTCAGGGCGAGCCGGCGCTGCGCCGTGTGCTTGGCGAGCAACTGGTCTCGCAAGGGCCGGAGGCGCTGCGCGGTGGCCGGCCGCGCGACCTTGGCTCCGATGTGCGGTTCACGAAGCTCAAGGCGGGCTTTACCCGCACCCCCGGCCGCTTCGAGCTGCGCGACGGGGTCATCTGGGGTGCGGAGATCGGCATCTCGGCGCAGGGGTCAATCGACTACGCGCGCGACCGCGCCGACATCGCCGGCACCTTCGTGCCGGGCTACGCGCTCAACAATGTTTTCGCGCAGGTGCCCATCCTCGGCCCCTTGCTCGGCGGCGGGCAGTACGAGGGGATGTTCGCCGTGAATTTCAGGGTGGCGGGCCCCGCCAGTGCCCCCACCATGACCATCAACCCGCTCTCCGCCATCGCGCCCGGCATCCTCAGAAAGTTCGTCGATCCGCTCGGCGGGGTGCCCACCGGCGAGAATGCGCCCGCGCGCCCGGCCAGGCCCTGAACGAAGGGCGCGAATGGCCGGGCGAAGCCTCGGCCCCGCCGGTTGCGCGGCGCTTGCCGATGGCTTAACGCCTGCGCCATGGCCCAGCACGACACCATCCTGATCATCGATTTCGGCTCGCAGGTGACCCAACTCATCGCCCGCCGAATCCGCGAAACCGGCGTCTACTGCGAGATCCACCCCTTCCAGTCGGCCGAGGCGGCCTTTCGGCGGCTGGCGCCGAAGGGCGTCATCCTCTCGGGCGGGCCTGCGTCCGTGACCGAGGCGGGCAGTCCGCGCGCGCCGCAGGCTGTCTTCGATTCGGGCCTGCCGATCATGGCGATCTGCTACGGCCAGCAGACCACGGCGGTGCAGCTGGGAGGCGCCGTCGAGGGTGGCCATGCGGCCGAGTTCGGCCGCGCCGATGTCGAGGTCAGGGCGTCCAGCGCTCTTTTCGACGGCGTCTGGCAGGTGGGCGGCCGTTACCCGGTCTGGATGAGCCATGGCGACCGTGTCACGCGGCTCCCGCCCGGCTTCACGGTCAAGGCGACGTCCGAGAATGCCCCCTTCGCGGTGGCCAGCGACGAGGCGCGCCGCATCTACACGACGATGTTCCACCCCGAAGTGGTGCACACGCCCGATGGCGCGGCCCTGATCCGCA
>JAIXZF010000123.1 GCA_027489835.1 Hyphomicrobiales bacterium | reverse complement strand
CTCAACGCGCTCGACAACGCCTTTGCCCGGTTGCCCGCGGCGGTGGAGCTCTTGTCGATCCTGCTGTCGCACGAGGCGCTTCTCACCCTGTTCGCCACGATCCTCGGCAGCGCGCCGAGACTGGCGCGGATCGTCTCGACCAATCCACATGTCTTCGACGGCGTCATCGACCCTGCCTTCAATGATGCCGAAATCGACAAGGCGGCCATTCGCGGCCGCGTCGAGGCGAGCGTCGGCAATCCGGCGCCCTCGTTCGAGGATGCGCTGGACCGCCTGCGCGACGCGGCGCGGCAGGAGAACTTCCTCGTTGGCGCGCGGCTTCTGTCGGGCGTCTACGCGCCAGCGCGGGCCGGCCTCGCCTATGCGAAGGTGGCCGACGCCGTGATCCATGTCGCCTTGGCGGAAGCGATGCGCGATCTCGGCCGGGCGCATGGCATGCTGCCGGGCCTTCGCGTGGCCGTGCTCGGCCTCGGCCGACTCGGCGCCCGCGCGCTCACCGCCACGTCGGACCTCGACCTCGTGGTGATCTACGACGCGCCGGACATGGAAGCGCGCAGCGATGGTCCCCGACCTCTGGATGCCGTGACCTTCGCCCAGCGGCTGGCCCAGCGACTGGTGACGGCTCTGACGGCGCCCACGCGGCGCGGCACGCTCTACGACGTCGATCTCCGGCTGCGCCCCTCCGGCGGCAAGGGTCCCTTGGCGGTGCGCCTCGCGGGCTTTTCGGCCTATCAGCGCGAGGAGGCAGAGCTGTGGGAGCACATGGCGCTCACGAAAGCGCGCTTCGTCGCGGGCGATGAGAGCCTCGGCCGCGATGCGATGGACGTGGTCGCATCTGTGCTCGGCCGCCGCCGCGACCCTGCCGGTGTCAGGCGCGAGGTGCGCGACATGCGCGCCCTGATCGCGCGGTCGAAGGGTGACGACGATCCGTGGAACCTCAAGCTCGCCGCCGGCGGCCTGACCGACATCGACTTCGCCATCGAGGCGCTCATCCTGTCCCATGCCGCCGACCATCCCGAACTGCTGGTGGCCGACGCGTCCGTCGCGCTCGACATCGCTGCGCGAAAGGGCCTGGTCGAGCCCGCGGACGCCGAGGCCCTGAAGACAGGCGCACGCCTGATGGACGACGTCGTCCATTGGCAGCGCTTCGTGGTCGATGGCCCGTTCGATCCCGCTTCGGTGCCGGGGCCTGCTCTCAGGCTCGTCTGCAAGGCCGCCAATGCGCCGGATGCCAGCGTGCTCGGCGCCTTGCTGGCGGAGACCCGCGCCGCGGTGCGCGCCGCCTTCAGGCGGATGGTCTGAGCCTCAGGCCGCGATGGCCGGCTCGGCTTCGGCCAGCGGCACGCGGACCATCACCACGGTGCCGACGGCGACTTCCGACTTCAGCTTCAGGCTGCCGCCATGCAGTTCGCACAGCGAGCGGGCGATGGCGAGCCCGAGGCCCGAGCCCTTGTGCGAGCGCGCCGTTTCGCCGCCCTCGACCTGCTCGAACGGCCTTGCGATGCGCGGCAGCCGGTCGCGCGGAATGCCGATGCCGTTGTCGGCGATGAAGATGTGCAGCATGTCGCCGCAAGCCCGCGCCCGCAGGGACACCTCGCCCCCCGCTGGCGTGAACTTGGCCGCGTTCTGCAGGATGTTGCCAAGGATCTGCGACAGGGCTGACGCATCCGCCATGGCTGCCAGATGCTCTTCGATGTCGATGTCGAGCTCGATGCCCTTGCCCTCGAAGGACGGCTTGGTCCCGGCCACCGCGTCGTCGATCAACGGGGCAACGGCGATGCGCTGCGGCACGATGCGGACCTTGCCCGTCTCGATCTCCGACATGTCGAGGATGTCGTCGACGATCGACAGCAGATGCTCGCCGCTTTCCTGGATGTCGCGGCAATAGGCGAGGTGCCGTTCGCAGCCCAGCGAGCCGAACATGCCGCTCTGCATCACCTCCGAGAAGCCGATGATGGCATTGAGCGGCGTCCTGAGATCGTGGCTCATATTGGCTAGGAACTCCGTCTTCACGCGGCTGGCGATCTCGGCCTCGGCTTTCTGGTCGAGATAGCGCTCGGCGAGGTCGGTCAGCTGCTGGGCCTGCGCTTCCATCTGCCGGCGCGAGGCCTTCAGATCCGTGATGGTCGCGAGCAGCCGGCGCTCGCTGTCCATCAGCTTGTGCTCGTGCTCCTTGATGATGGTGATGTCGGTGCCGATCGACACCGATCCCCCATCCTTCGTGCGCCGCTCGCTGATCTGCAGCCAGCGCCCGTCCTCGAGCTTGACCTCGGACAGGCGCGAACGCGTCTCGAGGTTGTTCTGGCGCAGGATGTCCTCGGCGATGACCGGCGGCGTGGCGTGGGCCATCACCTCGTCATAGTGCAGGCCGCGCTGCATCGCCTTGTCCGGCAGTTGATGAAGCTTCTGGAAGCGCGAATTGCAGGTCACGAGCCTCTGCTGGGCGTCCCACAGCACGAAGGCTTCCGGCAGCGTCTCGATCGCGTCCCACAGCCGGATGTCGGCCGTGGCCGTCTCGGCCGCCATGCGCCGTTCCTCGGTGATGTCGACCGCGATGCCGACGAGGTGCCGCGCGCCGCTGGCCCGGTCGGTGACCAGCTTGGCGCGGGCCCGGAGCCAGATCCAGTCGTTGTTCTTGTCCCGGATCCGGAAGTCGTGGGCGATCTCGGTGCGGTCGCCGGCGGAGAGCAGGTTGGCGATCTCGTAGAGGTCCGCATCCTCGGGATGCACCAGCGCGTTGACCTCGCCGAAGGACAGCAGCTCCCCCTGACGGTTGTGGCCGAGCAGCGCGTACATGGAGTCGGACCAGTAGATGGCGCCGCGCGCCAGGTCCCAGTCCCACAGCCCGCAGCGTCCGCAGTTCAGCGCGGCGTCGATGCGTTCGCGAACGCGGTCGCAATCCTCGTCGGCGGCGTGTGCGCGGCGGGTCTGCACCAGGAAGGCCAGCGTCAGCACGCTGAGCACCAGCACCGACGAGCCCAGAAGCAGGAGCACCAGCCGGCCGCGATTTTGCGTGGTCTGCAGCGCTTCGCCGACAGGCTGCAGCACGGCCACCTGACCCAGCGGGGCAGGCAGGGCGCGCACCGTGGCGAGCATGGGACCGGACGGCGCGGTGAGGATTATCACGCCCGCCTTGTCGGCGAAGGTGGTCAGCGGCTGGCTGGGACCGAGCACGTCCAGAAGCTGCTTGTGCGCCGGAGGCAGCGGCGGGTCCGCGGCGATGATCGTGCCATTGGCGTCGGTGACGACGATCTGGCGGCCGCCGGCGAAGGTGTGCTGATGAAGGCCCGACAGCGCCTGCCGGCCGCCCTTGGCCGTGATCGCCGCTGCTTCACCGGCGAGCTGCCGCGTCACGAGCGCGGCGATCACGTCCATGTCGTTGACGGCGTCCTCGAGCTTGTCCGCCTTGCTGGCCGTGTGCAGCATCGTGCCGGCGAAGCCGAGCATGACCGCGAAAACGGCGACGAGCACGGGGATGGCCAGCTTCAGCCACGGCTCCGAGCGATGGAGGGCCAGATGCAGCGGATGAGTCATCGATCTGGCCACGCCCATGATCGTGTTCAAACGTGCAACATCGCTGGCTGCGTTGACACGCGCCATGGGAGGCCCCCTCTCCGAACTCCGGTCGACAAACGCTTCTGATTATCGTTTTCGGGAAGACGTGCCGCATCTCCCGAATCGCTCGTACTATGAATCCTGGGGATTCATGTTGTCTAGACCCTAAGTGAGTCTTGCAATAAAAATGCAACCAGTGCGTGCGTCCCGAATCGGCCCGAATCTTTTGCGCGCAACAAGCTGACTCTCGGCCGTATTAGCTTTTGTGTTTGAAGAAGTTAGCCGACAAGCGCCGTTAGGGCAGGTCGGTACCGGAAATCACCCCTCAACCAAGCGCGCGCTCCGCGATGTCCGAGATGTCCCGCGAAAGCCCGGGCATCGCCGCGACCCGCCTGATCGCGGCGTGGGCGAGGCTCTGGCGGCCGCTTTCCAGCGTTCGCCAGGTGCGGAAGGCCGACATCAGGCGCGATGCGACCTGCGGGTTGATCGCGTCGATCGCCACCACGAGGTCGGCGATGAAATCGTAGCCCGCGCCGTCCGGCCGATGGAACTCGCTCGGGTTGGAATGGGCGAACGCCGAAAGCAGCGCGTAGACCCGATTGGGCGTCCGCAGCGAGAACTTCGGATGCTGGAGCAGCGCCTTTACGCGGTCCAGCGTGGGCCGGCCCGGCATCGTCGCCTGCAGCGAGAACCATTTGTCGAGCGCCAGCGGATCGTCCACGAAGCGGGCCTCGAACGCGGCCAGCGCAGCCTCGAGCGCCGGGCCCTGCACATGCGTCAGCGCCGCCAGCGCTGCGAGCCTGTCCGTCATGTTGGCGGCGTTCCGGAACTGCTCGCTGGCACGCGCAGCCCCGGCCTCGCCCAGTCCCTGGCACAGATAGCTCAGGCACTGGTTGCGCAGCGCGCGCGAGCCTGCCTGCCGCGCATCCGGGCTGTAGGCCTCGGAGGTCGAAAGCTCCTGCCAGGTTTCCGTGAATTCAGCGAACAGGCTCCGGCCGATGAGGCTGCCCAGCGCGGTCAGCGCCTGCCGGATCGCGTCGGGATCGACGTCCTGCGAGAGCTCGCGCGCGATGTCGCTGGAGGAGGGCAGGGCGATGAGTTGCGCGGTGTAGGCATGCTCCCCTGGCTCGGCCAGCGCATGGCCGACCGCGTCCACCAGCGCCGCGTCGAAGGTCGGCTCCTGCCCTGCCCGCACCGCGGCGACCGCGCGCGTCAGCTCGGCCGTCATGACGGTGCGCAAGGCCTGCCAGCGGTTGAAAGGGTCGCTGTCCGCCTTGGCGAGGTGCAGCAGTTCGGTGGTCGTGGCGCGCGTCTCCAGCCTCACGGGCGCTGAGAAGTCGCGCAGCAGCGACAGCGCGGGCGCCTCCCGCACGTCATGGAAAGTCACGGTCGCGGCGGCGCGGTCGAGCACCAGCACGTCGTCCTGCAGCGCGAGGTCGCCGCTGGCCTTGAGCGGAAGATCGCCGCGCGCGCCCACGAGGCCAATCCTCAGCGGGATGAGCATGGCGTCCTTGCTGTCCTGCCCGGGCGTCGGCGGCGTGGATTGGGCAAGGTCGAGCCTGTAGGTGGCGCTCGCCGGATCGTGGACGCCTGCGGCCACCACATGGGGCGTGCCGGCCTGATCGTACCATCTGGCGAAATGCGAGAGGTCGCGCCCGGAGGCTTCGGCGAAGCAGGCGAGGAACTCCTCGATCGTCGCCGCCGTCCCGTCATGCCGGCTGAAGTACAGCTCCATGCCAGCCGCGAACGCCTCTGTGCCGATCAGCGTCCTGAGCATGCGGATCAGCTCCGCGCCCTTCTCGTAGACCGTGGCCGTGTAGAAATTGTTGATCTCCTTGTAGGCGCGCGGCCTGACATTGTGCGCCAGCGGCCCGGCATCCTCGACGAATTGCGTGAGCCTCAGCCTGATCACGTCGGCGATGCGCTTCACGGGGCGCGAGCGCTCGTCGGCGGTGAACTCCTGGTCGCGGAAGACCGTGAGGCCTTCCTTCAGGCAAAGCTGGAACCAATCGCGGCATGTGATTCTGTTGCCGGTCCAATTGTGGAAGTATTCGTGGGCGATGATGCCCTCAATGTTGGCGTAGTCGCCGTCCGTGGCGACCTCGGGGGAGGCGAGCACGTACTTGTCGTTGAAGATGTTGAGGCCCTTGTTCTCCATGGCCCCCATGTTGAAGTCGGACACGGCGACGACGTTGAAGACGTCGAGGTCGTACTCGCGCCCGAACACCCGCTTGTCCCAGGCCATCGAGCGCTTCACCGCGTCCATCGCGTAGGCCGCGCGGGGCTCCTTGCCCTTTTCGACGTAGATGCCGAGATCGACCTTGCGGCCGCTCATGGTCGTGAAGCTGTCGCTGATGAGGCCGAGATCGCCGCCGACGAGCGCGAACAGATAGGCCGGCTTCGGCCACGGATCCTGCCAGACGGCGAAATGCCGGCCCGTGCCGGGCACGTCTCCCTGCGCCAGCGGATTGCCGTTCGACAGCAGGATGGGCGCAGAAGCCCGGTCCGCCTCGAGCCTCACGGTGTAGACCGAGAGAACGTCGGGCCGGTCGAGGAAATAGGTGATGCGCCGGAAGCCGTCGGCCTCGCATTGGGTGCAGTACACGCCCCCTGAGAGGTAAAGCCCCATCAGCTTCGTGTTGGCGGTTGGGTTTACCCGCGTCTCGATCGTGAGCGTGAAGGGTTTCGAGGGCGGATGCAGCAGCGTCAGCGACTGGGGCGTCGCAGCATGCTCGTGCGGCTCGACGCCCGCGCCGTTCAGACTGAGCGAGACGAGTTCCAGATCCTCCCCGTCCAGCACCAGCGCCGCTCCGGGTACGCCCGCCGGGTTCGGCCGCAGCGACAGCAGGGACCTCACGACCGTGGCTGTCGGATCGAGCCGGATGTCGAGATGGACGCTGTCGATGAGGTAATCCGAGGGACGGTAATCCTCGAGGCGGATGGTGCTTATGTCGTCGCTGAGCATGGCCGGGAAGTTCGCGATCCAACGCGGCTTTGGCAAGCTCGGATTCCATGCGTCGGCTGGAAATCGACCGCCGCGGCCACGCTGCCGCTTGGCCCACCCGCGGTCCCGTCAGCCGGCCGCCGGCTCGGCATGGCCGATGACGCGCACCACGTCGGGGCGCTTCAGCCGCACGGCGCGCTCGATCGCGTCCACCGCGGCGTGCACCGACGCCACGTCGAGCGCGGCGTCGGCGCGGCAGTGGAAGTTGACCATCAGCCCCGTCTCGGTGCTGCGCACGCGGACATTGTGCACGTCGAGGATGAGCCCGCCCGCCGCAGCGCCTTCGCTCAGCGCCCGGCCGATGCTTTCCACCACGGCCCATTCGCTGTCGCGACCGGCCGTCTCGCTCATGTCGAGCGGCTCCACATGCGTCTCGACCTCGGTGTCGGGCCCGAAATCGGCCCGGATGGCCGCTTCCAGCTGCGTCGCCAGCTCATGGGCTGCGCCCAACGACATGCGCGCGTCGACCTCCATGTCGAGCCCGATGCACATGCGCGCGCCGATGCGCTGCACCGTGATGTGATGCACGGGCAGCCTGAGCCTGGCTGCCGTCATCATGACCCGCTGCAGCGCGTTCTCGTCGTCGGTCTGCATCGGGTTGGCGGTGATGGTGATGTCGGCGTTCGGCTGCGAGCCGGTCAGCGCCGCGGCGAGCTGCCGCTTGATCTCGGTGACCTCCTCGAGCGGCAGCGTACGCGAGACCTTCACGCCGATCTCGCCGTGGATCTGCCCGCCGCCGGGCCTGATCCTGAGCCATTCCACCTGCTGCACGCCGTCCACGCCCAGCGCCGCATTCTCCAGCCTGTCGCGCACGCCCTTGGGCGCCGCATCCACCAGCGTGTTGATGGTCCTCGCGGCGAGCCGCGTCGCCGCGCCGATGATGAAGATCGACACGCCGAGCGCCGCGATCGTATCGCCGTTCGGAAAACCGGCGACGATCGCGATCAGCCCCGCCAGCGTCAGCGCCGACGAGACGAGATCGGATGCGAAGTGCAGGGCGTCGGCCGCGAGCGCCTCGGAATGGGTGTCGCGGGCGATGATGTGCAGCGCGCGCCAGCGCGTCCCGTCGATCAGGATGGCGGCGACGAGCACCCCGATGACGATGGGCGTGACCTCGACCGGATGCGTAACGCCGCTCCACAGCCGGCTCCCGGCCTCCCAGGCCACCGCGCCGGCCAGCGCGAACAGCAGCGCGCACTCCGCCAGCGCCGCGAGCGATTCGACCTTGCCATGCCCGTAATGATGCTCGTCGTCGGCGGGCTTGTCGGCGGCGCGGATGGCGAACCAGGTCGTCAGCGTCGCGGCGATGTCGATGAGCCCATGCGCCGCCTCGGACATCAGCGCCAGCGAGCCCGACAGATAGGCGGCCAGCGCCTTGCCCAGCGTCAGCGCGATGCTGGCCAGCACCGAGAGGATGGCGGCCCTCTCCTTGAGCTTGGCGACCTTTCGCGCGTCGTCGGGATGGTTCACCGAACTGTCCATGCCTCGCCGCCCTGCATCCGATGCGTGCGCGCAGCCGCGCCCTTGAATTTCCTCACCCTGATCCCTGATCTTGGCTAGGAGATCAACGTGGCATTTGAACGAGGAGAGAGCGATGGAATACCTGCACACCATGGTGCGCGTGGGCAATCTCGACGCGGCGCTGGATTTTTATGTCAACAAGCTCGGCCTGGTCGAGGTGCGCCGCATCGATCGCCCGGAGGGCAAGTACACGCTCGTCTTCCTCGCGGCTCCCGGCGACGTCGAGAGGGCGCGCGATTCGAAGGCCCCGCTGGTGGAGCTCACCTACAACTGGGATGAGCACGACTATGCCGGCGGCCGCAATTTCGGCCATCTCGCCTACCGCGTCGACGACATCTACGAGACCTGCGACCGGCTGATGAAGGCCGGCGTCACCATCAACCGGCCGCCGCGCGACGGCTACATGGCCTTCGTGCGTTCGCCCGACGGCATCTCGATCGAGCTGCTGCAGAAGGGCGACGCCAAGGCCAAGGCCGAACCCTGGGCGAGCATGCCGAACACAGGCAGCTGGTGAGGCTGGCGCGGCCGGACGATGGAAGCTAGAGAAGCCGCGACTGCTGTTGACCGTTCCGGAGCCTGCCGCCATGACCCTCACCACCTTCGGCCACCTTCCCGACGGCACGCCCATCCGCGAGGTCACGCTGCGTTCGGCGGCCGGTGCCTCCGCCGTCGTGATGGAGTGGGGCGCGGTGGTCCGCGACATGAGCGTGCCCCATGCCGGCGGCATGCAGCGCGTCGTTCTCGGCTTCAACCAGCTTGAGAACTACTTGAATCATTCTCCCCACTTCGGCGCCATAGCGGGGCGCTTCGCCAACCGCAT
>JAIXZF010000152.1 GCA_027489835.1 Hyphomicrobiales bacterium | reverse complement strand
TCAAGGTGATCGGGCTGGCGGTGATCTTCGCCTATGCCTTCTTCAAGTTCGCGTGGAGCTACCGGCTGATGAACTACAGCGCCATCCTCCTGGGTGCGCTGCCGCCTGCGAGCCTTCGCGCCGAGCCTGCTTCGCGGGCCGCGCTGGAGGAATGCGTCGCGATGAACATCGCGGCCGGCAAGCATTTCAACCGTGGCCAGCGAGCCTTCTTCTTCGTGCTGGCCTATCTCGGCTGGTTCGTCGGACCGGCGGCGCTGCTGGTGCTGACGCTGGCCGTGCTGCTCGTGATGTGGAACCGGCAATTCGGCCGCGGCGCTGATGCCGCGCTCGCCATGACAGGACCAGGGCCATGACAGCGGAAGCCGTGCGGAAAAGGCCGGGCGCGACCGGCGTGTCGAGCGAGGCGATCGAGGACACGATCCTGAAGCTAGTGGAGGCGCGGGGCTTGGGCAAGACCGTCTGCCCGTCGGAGGCGGCGAGGGCGCTCGGCGGGCCGCATCCGGATGGCTGGGGCCCGCTGATGCAGCCCATCCGCAAGGTGGCGATCCGGCTGATGCGGGAGGGCCGCGTCGCCATCCTGCGCAAGGGCAGGGCGGTCGAAAGCGAAGATTTCAAGGGCGTTTACAGGCTCGCGCTGCCGCGCGGGGAGAGCTGAGTTCAGCGCGGACCGGGCAGCAGTTCGTCGGTGTAGCCGGCGAGGCGATAGGCGATCAGCCCGATCCATTCCTTGACCGCGAGGTCCGTCACCAGAAGCCCGTGCGAGAAGCCGCGGTTCAGGCGCGTGTAGTCGCGCGGCTTGCCGCTCGTCGTGAAATCGACAGGATAGGCGACGACATCAATGCCCGCCCGGCGGAACACGCCCATCGAACGCGGCATGTGCCAGGCCGAGGTGATCAGCAGCCATTTCTCGCCCGGCCTCGCCGCGACCAGCGGCTTGACGAAGATGGCGTTCTCCCAGGTGTTGCGGGAGCGGTCCTCGAGCGTGATGCGCTCGGGCGCGACGCCCATGGCGCGGTAGAAGCGGCCTGCGGCGTCGGCTTCGGTCGGCGCCTCGTTGGCATCCTCCTCCTTAAGGAGCGAGCCGTCGCCGCCTGTGAACGCGACGCGCATGCCCGGAAAGCGCAGCGCCAGAGCGGCCGATTCGATCATGCGCGCGCCGGCGTCGTTGACGCTGAGCCCGCCGCGAGACGTGCCGATGGCGCCGCCCAGCACGATGACGCCGGTGACGTCTGGGCCGGCGACGGCGATGGGGAAGCGATCCTCGAGCGGGCGCATCAGCCAGAACGGCAGGGGGCTCGCACCGGCGGCGAGCAGGCCAAGCGCCGACAGGACCGCCAGCAAGCGCCCAGTGCGGACAAAACGCGTGAACATGAGCACGGCGCCCAGGGCCACCAGCAGGGTGAGCGCGTTGGTTGGCGCCGCGAGGAACCAGAACAGCTTGGAAGGATAAAAGAACATGTGGCAGGGTCCTTCGGGGCCATGGCCGCGCGGCCAGGCACGATAACGATGAAGGCTTAACGCGAATGCTGACGATCTGGGGCCGGATGAATTCGCTGAACGTGCAGAAAGCCGTATGGGCGGCGGAGGAGGTCGGGCTGGCCTACACCCGCCACGATGCCGGCGGCGCGTTCGGCGTCGTGGACACACCGGCCTACCGCGCCATGAACCCGAACGGACTGGTGCCCGTCATCGACGACGACGGCTTCATCCTGTGGGAATCGAACGCCATCGTGCGCTATTTCGCGGCCAGGCACGGCGCGGGCAGGCTGTGGCCGAACGATCCCGCGCAAAGGGCGCTGTCCGACCGCTGGATGGACTGGCAGTGCACGGCCTTCTACCCGGCCTACCACATCGCGTTCCACGGCACGGTGCGGACGCCGCCCGAGAAGCGCGACCCTGCCGCCATCGCCGCGTCCGTCGCCAAGACCGAGCCTCTGGCGGAACTGCTCGACACGCATCTGGCCCGGAACGCCTATCTTGGCGGAGACATGTTCAGCATCGGCGACATCGCCGTCGGGCCGGCCGTGCATCGCTGGCTGAACATGCCGGTGCAGCGCAAGCCGAGGCCCCACCTCGAAGCGTGGCACCGGCGCGTCACGGCGAGGCCAAGCGCAGCCTGCTTCGCCAGCCTGCCTGTGACGTGAGGCGCCTCAGCGCTTGCCGAGCCTGCGCGCGATGAGGCCGCCTAGAAGGCGCCCCGCTGGCCCGCGCGCGACATTCACGGCACGGCCGATGGGGTGGCGCGCCAATACGTAGGGAGCGGCGGTCGTGGCGGCCTTCACCGCGACGCCAGCCGTCGCCGCGCGGGTTTCGCGCGAGGTGACCAGCTTCTTGGCAAACCACAGCACGGCGATGCCGGCCAGCCAGAGCAGGCCGATGCCCCACTGCACGATGTCGCCCGTGAGGTCGACGAGCCCCGACAGGCCTGCGCCCTGGCCGATCGGCGCGCCGCCGACGCTGGCGCCGACCTCGAGCGCCGCTTCCACAAACGCCACGACGAGATAGAGGCCGATGCAGGCCAGGCTCCACAACGCGACCAGCGCCAAGAGCTTCAACCTGAGCAGAAATCGCAGCATCCATGCCTCCTTGCCCGCGCCGGGCATCCAGCGCGGGAAATGGAGTGGCATGTCCCCGGCTTCAAGGCGGGTGCGGCAACCCGGTGCGGCCCGAACCTGTGCGTCAGCCGCGCCCGACGAAGGGCATGGCGGTCGCCATAACGGTCATGGTCAGGACATTGGCGGAGAGCGGCAGGCTTGCCATGTGCAGCACGGCGTCGGCCACATGCTGCACATCCATGACCGGCTCGACCCTGATCGAGCCGTCGGCCTGCGGCACGCCCTTTGTCATGGCCTGCGCCATCTCCGTCAGCGCGTTGCCGATGTCGATCTGGCCGCAGGCGATGTCGTATTTCCGGCCATCGAGCGAGGTGGACTTGGTGAGCCCCGTGATCGCGTGCTTGGTGGCGGCATAGGGCGCGGAATTGGGACGCGGCGCATGGGCCGAGACCGAGCCATTGTTGATGATGCGGCCGCCGCGCGGGGTCTGCGCCTTCATCAGCTTGAAGGCTTCCTGCGTGCAGAGAAACGGCCCGGTGAGGTTGGTGTCGATGCAGGCCTTCCACGCCTCGAAGCTCAGATCCTCGAGCATGACGCCGCCGGGCGAGTTCACGCCTGCATTGTTGAACAGCACGTCGAGCCGGCCGAAGCGCTCCTTGCATACGGCGAAAAGCGCGCGGACGGCGGTCGGATCGGTGACGTCGCAGGCATGCACGAGGCTCTGCTGGGCGGGCATGCTGGCTCGCGCGACGCTCTCCTCCAGCGCCTCGCGCCGGCGACCGGTGAGGACCACGCTGTAGCCCGCCTTCAGCATCGTCACCGCAACGGCCCGGCCGATGCCCGCGCTCGCGCCGGTGATGAGCGCGACCTTGCCTTCATTCGTCATGTTGCGATGTCCTCCCAGACTTTCCGGGAGCTTAGCAGCGGCGCGCGGGCTTGCGACCCCTCATTCGCGCATGGTCGCTTCGCGGCTCAGCGGCCTTCGAGG
>JAIXZF010000395.1 GCA_027489835.1 Hyphomicrobiales bacterium | reverse complement strand
CTCGCGGAAGCCTTCGCGCGCCGCGACAGCTTCAG
This sequence comes from Hyphomicrobiales bacterium, assembly GCA_027489835.1. Taxonomy (GTDB): domain Bacteria; phylum Pseudomonadota; class Alphaproteobacteria; order Rhizobiales; family Beijerinckiaceae; genus Allobosea. The sequence goes on along the minus strand of JAIXZF010000395.1, from coordinate 12,510 downwards.
CCTGATCGCCGCGCGCATCGGGGACCGCGCCTATGACGGCGCGTTCTGAAGCCGCGTGCCGGGTCCTCGCGCTGCCGCGCCAAGCCCGACCGGCGAAGGCCTTGCAAGTGTTGGGGCGACCTTACGTCAGTCCTGTCGAGAAGCGGCTCGGGCCCCTGACCAACTCCACTTCATCGACATTGGTGTTAGGTACAAGCGCGTAACTTAAATATGCTTCAATCCGGTGTAACATTTCTAGCGGTCGCGCGAATTCGACAACGACGCGGGAGTCCGAGCTCCCGCCGTCCGGTTGAGAGATGCCCACCATGAATGCTAGGCCGCAACCACCGACGCCGATGCGCTTCTCCGATTTCTATCGGACGTCGCGATATGGTCGTTTTCCGCAGGAGCACCGGAGCACGACGAACGGCATTCTCAGAGCCTTCATCGTCGATCAGCAGCCCCACGACTTCACCGACGAGCCCTGTCAGGACTGGGTGCTGGGGCTGCCGATGCGGGCCTCCTGCGCCACCCGTTTCGATTATGGCGACGGCTGGCGGCGCAGCCGCCGCGGCAAGGGTGACCTGCTGCTGGTGCCTCCCAACACCGAAGTGAAATACGAAGTCCAAGGCCCCACGCGCCTTCTGGTGGTGACGTGGAGCGACGACGCCTTGCGAGCGGTTGACGCCGAGATATTCGGAGGCCCGGACATGGCCTTTCGTTCTCTGTTCGAGCGCTACGTCCGCAACGTGATGGTGGAGCGCGTCTGCAAGGCGATCTGGCACGATCTGGCCATTCCCGACGAGGCAGCCCGCATCTTCCTCGATGCCGCGATCGTCCAGCTGGCGGGATCGCTCCTGCGCTGCGCCTCGCTGGTCGAGTGCCAGAGGCCCGTGCGCCGGGCCGACATCCGGCGCGCCGTCGCCTTCATCCAGGAGAACTACACCCGCGACATCTCGCTGGCCGAGATCGCGGCGGAGGCGGATCTGAGCATGTTCCATTTCTCGCGGGCGTTCCGCCTGCAGATGGGCCAGTCCCCGTTCAGCTACGTGCAGTCGCGGCGCCTCGAGGCGGCCGAGGCGATGCTCAAGCAGCCGCAGGTCGACCTCGACGACATCGCGCGCCGCTCGGGCTTCCAGAATGTCCGAAGGCTGAGGGCGGCGATCCGGAGCACGTCGCGCGGCTGACGCACCCGAAGCTGCGGAGACGGTCGCTCCGCCTCCCGCCCGTCAGACCCTGCCCGTGACCGGGATGAAGGCGCCCGTCACGCCGCTGGCCCGCTCGTCCAGCAGGAAGGCGATCACCTCCGCGATCTCGGCGGGGCTCACCCAGGCGGCATGGTCGGCATCCGGCATCGACGCCCGGTTCTGCGGCGTGTCGATGATGCTCGGCAGGATGGCGTTGACCCTGATCCGGTCCGCCTTGAGCTCCTCGGCGAAGCTCTCGACCAGGCGGTGGACGCCGCTCTTGGCAGCGGCGTAGGCCGACATGCCACTGGCCGCGCGGATGGCTGCCCCCGCGCCGATGGCGATGAGGCTGCCGCGGCGCGCGGCCCTCATCGGCGCGAGCAGGGCCTGGAACATGTTGAGCGTCGTCATCAGATTGAGGTCGAGCATCTGGCGCCAGAGCGCCGGCGTGCTGTCGGCGGCGGGCGCCATGGCGAAGCCGCCCACGGTGTGCGCGAGCCCGTCGATGCGGCCGAAGCGCTCCATGCCGAACGCCACCGCCTTCTGGCACTGGGCGGGATCGAGCAGGTCGAACTCGGCCATCGCGACCTCCTGGCCAGCGCCTGCCGCTCCCGAGCCGGCCGGTAGATTGGCGTAGGCGCGGTCGATGGCGACGATGCGGGCCCCGGTCGCCAGAAGCGAGCGCACGGTCGCCTGGCCGAGATTGCCGGCGGCGCCGGTGACGATGAAGACGGGCGATTGATCGGCGTCAGGCATGGGACTCTTCGCGGCAGGAGGGCACGTCAGGCCTGGTGGGTGGAGGCCGGCATCAGGGTCGTCTGCGGGGCAGCCGAATTGGCGAGGGCCTGCAGGTCGAAGATCCGCGCGCCGGAGCCCTCGGCCATCGGAACGAGCCAGGGGCTGGGATCGAGCATCGCCAGCGCGTCCTGCTGGCCCTGCTGCCAGCGCATCTTCATGGTCAGCGGGCTGAACTCGTAGTCCTTCGCCTGTCCTTCGGGGGATCTGGACTGATAGTTCAGGCGCACGATGTCCATCTGCGTGACGCAGCCGAACTCGTAGAGAAACTGCGCCTCGGGCGTGGCGCGCAATTCGGGCGGCAGCTTCTCGATCATCGTGTTGATGTTGTGCCGGACGTCATGGATGATCCGGTACATGTCCGTCGCGGTGCGGGTCCGGCTCGAGTACCGGATGTCCTTGTCCCGCTCGAGCACGCTGTCGAGATCGTGCGGCACTTGGCCGGCGGCGTTGAACAGGTCGACCTGGAACATCAGGCGGCTGCGCCTCGGCACGTCGTCGATCATGTACTGGAGCGGCGTGTTGGAGACGAGGCCGCCATCCCAATAGAACTGGCCGTCGATCTCGATCGGCGGAAAGCCGGGCGGCAGGGCGCTGCTCGCCATCACGTGCTCGGGGCCGATCTTCGTGCGCGTGGTATCGAAATAGGCGAAGTCGCCGGTCTCGACATTGGAGACCCCGACGCTCAGGCGCGTGATGCCGGCGTTGATCCTGTCGAAATCGATCAGGCTCTCGAGCGTCGAACGCAGGGCGCCGGTATCGTAGAAGCTGACCGGGGTTCCGAACCATGCGGTGAGCGGACGAGGCGCGAAGAACCCCGCCTGGCCGAACAGCAGCGCGCTCGCCGCATACCATTTGCGGTTGATCTCTTCGGAGAACGGCATGATCGGGATCGAGTGGGCCGGGCTGGTGATGCCGTCCCAGAACGCGGCCAGCTTCTCCACGCGCTTGCCGGGCTCATTGCCGGCGATGATCGCGCCGTTGATGGCGCCGATCGAGATGCCCGCAATCCAGTCCGGCAGGTATCCGGCGTTCGACAGCGCTTCGTACGCGCCGGCCTGATAGCTGCCGAGGGCGCCGCCTCCCTGGAGGATCAACCCGATCTTCTTGGTGTAATCAGGCGGGCGAACGCCCTTTCCGGTGGTCTTCTTCACGGGCTTTTCCAGACGATGACGAGGCTGAGCTCAGGACACCGGGCCCATGGCCCGGCCAAGCTGATGGCGGCGCGGGACCGCCCTGGCAGTTAAGCCGCAGCGGACGACGGAAGTGAGACATGGGGACGCTATCTTGCGCCCTCATGTTCATGGTGCGGAGCAACATGGCCGCCCCGCTGGCACGGGGCCGCGCGCTGCGCACGCCGCCCGACAAGGCGCGCCCGGATGCTGCGCCAAGGGCCTTCCGACCGCAAGAAACGGGCTCCGGCCGCGCCCCCGGGCATGACACAGGCGCGGCGCTCGGCTTCGATGCCGCCCGGATGTCCGCCGCCCATCATCACACAGGCCCGACAGTCGCGCCTTGGGCCGGCGAGACGACGGAGTCCGCGGAATGCTTGCAGGCAAGACGGCCATCGTGACGGGGTCCACATCGGGCATCGGGCTCGCCATCGCGCGGGCCTTCGCCGCGCGCGGCGCCGACGTCATGCTCAACGGCTTCGGAGAGCCAGCCGCGATCGAGGCCGAGCGCGCGGCCATCGCCGAGGAGTTCGGCGTCAGGGCGCTGTACAGCCCGGCCGACATGTCGGATGGCGCGGCGATCGCCCAAATGGTGCGGACCTGCGAGGCGGAGCTCGGCGCGGTCGACATCCTCGTCAACAATGCCGGCATCCAGTTCGTGGCTCCGGTGGAGGACATCCCCGTCGACAAGTGGAACGCCATCCTGGCGATCAACCTCTCCGCCGCCTTCCACGGCATCCAGGCCGTCCTGCCCGGCATGAAGCAGAGGCGGTGGGGCCGCATCATCAACACAGCCTCGGCGCATGCTCTGGTGGCCTCGCCCTTCAAATCCGCCTACGTCGCCGCCAAGCACGGCATCGCGGGGCTGACCAAGACCGTGGCGCTGGAGGCGGCGACCTTCGGCGTCACCGCCAACGCGATCTGTCCGGGCTATGTCTGGACGCCACTGGTCGAGCGGCAGATTCCGCAAACCATGGAAGCGCGCGGGATGACGCGCGAACAGGTGATCAACGACGTGCTGCTGCATGCCCAGCCGACAAAGGCCTTCGTGACCAGCGAGGAGATCGCCGAGGTCGCCTGCTTCCTCGCCAGCGACGCGGCGCGCTCGATCACGGGCGTGATTCTGCCCGTCGACGGCGGCTGGACGGCGCAGTAGGGCCGGCCCGATGAAAGCGCACGACATCCTCGAACTGCCCTCGATGCCGCTGGCCGGTCCGAGCTATCCGGCCGGGCCCTTCCGCTTCGTCGACCGGGAATACATGATCATCTCCTACGAGACCGACGCGGATATGCTCCGGCAGTTCCTGCCCGAGCCGCTGGTCCCGCCGGCGCGGCCGATCGTCCATTACGAATGGATCAAGATGCCGGATTCCTCCGGTTTCGGCAGCTACACCGAGACCGGGATCGTGATCTCCTGCTCGCTGGAGGGCGAGCCAGTGAACTTCGTGTCGCAGATGTACCTCGACTCCGAGGCGCCCATCTCGGCCGGACGCGAAATCTGGGGCTTTCCGAAAAAGTACGCCCATCCGAAGCTGGAGCTTGTCAACGACACCCTGACCGGGACATTGGTCTACGGGGGACAATTGGTGGCCATGGGGACGATGGGGTACAAGCACGAGCGACAGGCCGGCGACGGGGCCAGCACCAGCGCGCAGCTGGCGAAGACGCAGATCAACCTCAAGATCATCCCCGGCGCCGATGGCAGGCCGGAGATCTGCCAGCTCGTGGCGCTCAACCTGACCGAGATCACCGTCAAGGGCTCGTGGACGGGGCCGGGCCGGCTGCATCTCGTCCCGCACGTCAACGCGCCGGTCGCCGACCTGCCCGTGTCGCGGATCGTCGGCGCGCAGCATTTCATCGCCGACCTGACGCTGCCCTATGGCCGCACGGTCCATGACTATCTGCGCTGAGCCCACGCGGCCGGCGCTGGCCGGAAGGTGAGGGCGTCGATGACAACGCCTCCGAGCCTGGCCGGCAGGCGGGTCCTCGTGACCGGGGCCGCTGGCTTCATCGGCTTTCACCTCGCCCGGCGCCTGCTTGCGGCCGGGGCCGAGGTGCACGGCCTCGACAACCTCAACGCCTATTACGACGTCTCGCTGAAGCGGGGCCGCATTGCGCTCCTGCAGGGCGAGCCCGGCTTCAGCTTCAGCGAACTCGACCTCGTGCGGCACGAGGACATGCTGGCGCTGTTCGCGGCGTTCAGGCCCGATCTGGTCGCGCATCTCGCCGCGCAGGCCGGGGTGCGCCACTCGCTGGATGCGCCGCGCGCCTTCACGAGCGCCAATGTCGACGGCTTCCTCGGCCTTCTGGAAGCCTGCCGCGCGCATCCGGTCTCGCATCTCGTCTATGCGTCGTCGAGCTCGGTCTACGGGACGGGCAGCGTGCCGCCCTTCCGGGAGACCAGCCAGGCCGACCAGCCCGTTTCGCTCTACGCGGCCACCAAGCGGGCCAACGAGCTGATGGCGCATTCCTACGCGCACCTGTTCGGCATCCCCTCCTCGGGCTTGCGCTTCTTCACCGTCTACGGCCCCTGGGGCCGGCCGGACATGGCGTATTACAGCTTCACCAGTGCAGTGCTCCAGGGCCGGCCGATCGACGTCTACAACCATGGGCGGATGAAGCGCGACTTCACCTATGTCGACGACGTGACCGAGGCCATCGCGCGGCTGCTGCTCGTGCCGCCGGCCGCGGCCGCCCCCCGCCTCGGGCTCGAGGCAGCCGGCGCGGCGCCGCACCTCATCTACAATGTCGGCAACAACGCGCCGGTCGAGCTCGGCCGCTTTATCGCGACGATCGAGCAGAGCGTGGGACGCAAGGCCGAGTTGCGCTACCTGCCGATGCAGCCGGGGGACGTGATGGAGACCTCCGCCGATGTCAGCCGCCTCGCGGCCGTGACGGGGTTCCGGCCCTCGACCAGCCTCGAAGCCGGCATCGGCCGGTTCGTCGCGTGGTACCGGGAGCATCGCCTTGGCCGCTGATTCCGCCCCGGGCGCCTGGCCTCAGGGCTGGGACCCTGGCACGCTGCTGCCGCATCTGGCGGGCGGCTCGTCCGCCGTGCGCCAGGCCATGGCCGCCCACGCGCTCGCGGGGCTCGACCACATCGTCGAGATCGGCGGCGCGGGCCTGCCGATCACCGGTTTCCTCCGCCACACACCGCGTTCGGTCACCGTGGTGGACCCGAAGATCGAGCCTTACGAGGCGGCCGAGCTCAACGGGGCGCCCTGCCGCGTGCGCCACATCGCCCGCAAGTTCCGGGAGGCCGACGCCTCCCCGCCCGACGGATCGCTCGGCGTCATCCTGCTTGGGCTGTCGCTGAAGCCGCTCGGCGCGGGCGAGGTTGTCGGCGCGCCGCTCGTCGCCCTGTGCGCCGCAGCCGATCTCGTGGTCATCGAGCATGCGACGGGGTTGGCGCGCGCCATCGATCAGGCGCCGCTGCTCGTCGCGGGCGCGCGGCTGACCGAGATCTGGGGCATCGAGTTCACGCTTCGCGACTCCGCCATCGCAGGGTCGGGCCATGAGCAGCGCCGGCTTTCCGTGCTTCGGCCCCTAGCCCGCGCCGGTTGAGGCCTCGAGCAACTCCCCGGCCCCGATCCAGCGCACCGCAGCATGGGACGATGCCGCGTCGATCAGCTCGGCCAGGACCTGCCAGGCGGTCTCGTCGTGATCGAGATGATGCGCCAGCACGCCCACCGGCCGATACCCGCCGGCCCGCGCGGCGGCGAGCTCGGCCGCCAGGCGCTCCGCGACCCAGTCCGCCCGGCGGCCCACACGGCCTCCCCGCCAATCGATCAGGTCGACATGGACGTTGCGCTCCGCCAACTCCTCGACATGGCGGATGGCCGCCCCGAAGCAGCTCAAGCCCCTGATGCCGACGAGTGGCAGGAGGCGCGCGGCCTCGGGCGCGATCCGGTTCCAGGGCGGGGCAAACCAACGACCGGCACGCGGGCCGAACAGCGCGGCCAGCCGTGCCCGGCCGTGATCGAGCGCCGTCAGCAGAGCGTCCGCGCCCCGCGCCGGGACCAGCTCCTCCTTCTTGCCGCCGGGGAGCGCATGATCGACATGGCCGACGCCGTGCATGGCGATCTCGACCCGGTCCAGCCCCGCCACCGCCTCGGCCAGCGAGGGCCTCGCGCCGAGCGGGATGACGCAGAGCATGAGCGGAACATGCCGCTCCGCGACCAGCGCGAGCAGGCGGTCGAGCGCCGGGCTCGCCTCGACGGCGTCGTCGTCGCGCAGCCAGAGGCGGACCTCGCGCCCCGCAAGGGCCCAGCGCTCGATCTCGTCATGCACCGGGCTCCAGGCCCCGCGCGTCACGGCCGCGCCTCCGCGACCATCATGGCCGCGAGCGCTGCGGCGATGATACGCCCTGCGGCCGCGCCCGAGCGCTCCTCGACGACGAAGCGGCGCCCCCCTTCGCCCAGCCGGGTGCGGAGGCCGGGCTCGCGGATCAGCCTTTCGATGACGGACCGGAATGCGGCAAGGTCGCCATAGGGGGCCAGGAGGCCCGTCTCGCCATGGCGCACGACATCCGGCACGCCGCCACTCGCCATCGCGGCGACGGGCAGGCCCCGGCCCGCCGCTTCGAGGTAGACCATGCCGTAAGGCTCGTCCTGGCCGGGCCAGACGAAAAGGTCGGCTTCCGCGAGGGCCTGCACCACCGCTTCGGGCGTGAGCCGGCCGAGCCAGTGGACGCGCCCCGGCCCCATCCCTGCGAAGGCGCGCTCGACCGCGGGGCGCGCCGCCCCGTCGCCGATCACGGTGAGGGTCCAGGGCAGTGCGTCGAGGGCCGCCAGCGCCTCGGCGAGGATGCGGTAGTTCGCGAGCTTGCCGCCCTCGCGCATCATCGCCACCGTGACCAGCCTGACGTCCGCGCCATCGAACCGCGGCCGGAGGGGAGGCGGCCCGCATGGCTCGAGGAAGGGCGGGAGCCGGGCGAGCGCGCCCTTGCGGCCGGGCAGCTTTTCGAGGCCAGCCGCGTCGCGCGCCGTCATCGCGAACAGCAGGTCGGCGCCCAGAATGGCATCTTCCGCGATGCCGTGCGCCCTCGCCCAGCCGTCGCGCGCCCGCTTGGGCGCATGAGAGGCTTCGGCGGCGCAATAAGGGATGCCGAGCGCACGGCTCACCGCCGGCCCGATCAGGTCCGGCGCCCGGTGATAGAGGTGGTAGGTGAACCAAGCGTCGGGCCGCCAATCCCGCATTGCGTCGCCGAGCCGGGCGATCTCGGCCGCCGCCTCCCGCTCCACGGCCGGCAGGGCGTCCGGCTCGCGCATCCAGCTGCGCAGCCGCGACGCCAGCCTGACATCGTGCCCCAGCCCTTCGAGAACAGCCATGAGCTGTCGGGCCATGAGCCGGTCTCCGGACGGAATTGGGTTGTCCGGCGGCTTCAAAGGCGCGTAAAAGGCTATGCGCACGACGTCTTGCCTCACGGGGAGCTGCGGAGCCCGCCCGGCGGAACGGCGGGCAATGGGGCCATGGACCTCGACCGTGCTCTAGCGCAAGCGGCTTGCGTCGGCAAAGCCAAGGGCGCATGCCGGCGGGCAGGGCAACAAGAATGGCCTGACGCTGGCGCCGATCGCGGCCGCCACGGCCGCGGCCCAGGAGGTGGAGCGACTTGGAGCAAAACCTGTTCCGCTACGTCTGGCGCCACAGCAAGCGCGACCAGCTTGTGGTCCTCGCGATCATCCTTCTGTCGCTGCCCTTCTATTTCGCCTCGTTCGACCTGCCCAAGCGGATCCTGAACGACGCGCTCCAGGGGCGCGCCTTCACGGCGAACATGCCTCTCACGACCTTCCTCGACATGTCCTTGCCCTTGCCCGAGGCGCTCGGCGGCAAGATCACGTTGTTCCGCGGCTTCCAGGTCAACCAGCTCCAGCTGCTCATGGGCCTGAGCCTGATCTTCCTGCTGCTGGTCGTCATCAACGGCGCGTTCAAGTACTACATCAACCTGTCGAAGGGCATTCTCGGCGAGCGGATGCTGCGCCGGATGCGCTTCGAGGTGTTCTCGCTCTACCTGCGCTTCAAGCCGGAGGACATCCGGGCGGTAAAGCCCGCCGAGGCCGCCAGCATCATCAAGGACGAGATCGAGCCGATCGGCGGCTTCACCGGCGAGGCCTTCATCCAGCCGGCCTTCCTGTGCATGCAGGCGCTCACGGCGCTGCTGTTCATCATGATGCAGAGCTTCTGGCTCGGGCTGGTGGCGCTCTCGGTGGTGCTGGTGCAGGGCCTCGTCATCCCGAGGCTGCGGCGCGAGCAGCTGCGGCTGGCCCGGATGAGGCAGATCGAGTCGCGCAAGCTCGCGGGACGGATCGGCGAGGTGGTGGAGATCGCGCCGGCCATCCATGCCATGGGGTCCGGGCCTTACGTGCGCGCCGACCTCGGCGGCCGGCTCGGCACCCTGTACAAGATCAGGGCCGACCTGTTCCGCCGCAAGTTCGCGGTCAAATACCTCAACAACTTCCTCGCGCAGGTCACGCCGTTCTTCTTCTACTCGATCGGCGGCTATCTCGCGCTGTCGGGGGCCATGAACATCGGCCAGCTCGTCGCAGTGATCGCCGCCTATCGCGACCTGCCGCCGCCCATCAAGGAGCTCATCGACTGGGACCAGGACCGGGCGGACGTGACCGTCAAGTACCAGCAGATCGTTGCCCAGTTCCCGGCGCAGCTGCTGGTCGCGGAGCGGCAGGAGGTGAAGGTCGAGCCGCCGCCGCCGGACGCCCCGCTGCGCATCGACGCGCTCAAGCTCGTCGACCGCCGGGGAACCCCGATCCTCGAGACGATGACCGCCGAGATCCCTCGCCCGGCGCATGTCGCGCTGCTGGGCCCGGCCGGCAGCGGCCGCGAGGGGCTGGCGCGCGTGCTCGGCCGGCAGGCGGCCGAGTTCAAGGGCACCATCACCTGCGGCGGCGTGAACTGGCGCAGCCTGCCCGACAGCGTCGCGAGCCGCTTCATGGCCTATGTCGGCCCCGACCCGCTGCTGTTCGCCGGCGACCTGCGCGACAACATCGTGGCGCCGCTGCTGAGGAGCCCGCCGCAGGTCTTCAGCGAGCCGGCCGATCCGCGCGACCGCATCGAGCATGCGCGGCGCATGGAGGCGCTCCGCAGCGGCAATCCGGCCGCGCTCGCCACCGCCGCCTGGCTCGACCCGACGGTGGCGGGGGCGCGTGACGCCGAGCAGCTCGACCTCGTCATCATGGACCTCCTGGAGACCGTGGGCCTCGCCGACGACGTCTACCGCTTCGGGCTGATGGGCAAGCTCAGGGTCGCGACCGACCATGCCCTGATCGAGCGCTTCTCGGCGGCGCGCGAGCGCATCCTGGCCAACCTCGAGGCGCGGGGCCTGACCCATGTTGTCGAGCCGCTCGATCCCGAGCGCTACAACCGCAATGCCACGATCAGCGAGAACCTTCTGTTCGGCCTGCCGCTGACGGACCGCTTCGCCAACGATGCGCTTGGCTCCGACCCCTATGTCCGGTCGATCCTCGAGGCCGAATCGCTTCTGTTCCCGCTGGTCCAGATTGGCCTGCGCATGGCGGAGACGGTGGTCGAGGTCTTCGCCGACCTGCCGGCGGGCCATCCCTTCTTCGAGCGATTCTCCTTCATCCGCTCCGAGGACATGCCGGAGTTCCAGCGGCTGATCGAGAAGGTGGAGGCGCAAGGCTCGCTGCTCAGGCTCTCGACGCAGGAGCAGTCGCTGCTGATCGGGCTGGCCATGTCCTATGTCGAGCCCCGGCACCGCATGGACGTGCTGACGCCGGCCTTCGAGCGCCGGGCCCTGCGCACGCGGCGCAGCTTGAAGGAATACCTGCCGAGCACCTATTTCGCCGACATCGAGTTCTACGACCCGCACCGCTACCTCGAGGCTGCGTCGATCCAGGACAACCTGCTGTTCGGCCGCATCACCTACGGCGTCGCGAACGCCGAGACGCGGGTCCGCGAGGTGATCCGGCGCACGCTCGCCGAGCTCGGCCTCGACCGGGCCGTGGTCAAGATCGGCCTGAGCTACGAGATCGGGCCCGGCGGCAAGCTGCTGTCGAGCCAGCAGCGCGCTTCGGTGGCGCTCGCGCGGGGCCTGATCGCCCGGCCCGACCTCCTGGTGCTCGACGGCGCGCTGTCGGTCTTCGGGCAATCCGACGCCAGGCGCCTGATGGGCCGGGTGCGCAGTGCGATGGCGGGCTCGACCGTGATCGCCGCTTTCGGCCAGCCCGAGGACGCGGAGGGCTTCGATCAGGTGCTCAGCTTCGACGGTCCGCGCCTCGTCAGCCGGTTTGACCAGGACGCCGTGCTCGCGGATAGTCCAGAAGGGGCGCGGTCGCCCGAGCTGGCGCTGGCTGCGGAAGCGCCGCAAAGCCCGCCGGACGGGGGGGTCTGACATGTACACATCCGAAGTCGCCTCGCTGCAGCGCATCGCCATGTTCCGCGACGTTCCGATCGCGAAGCTGAAGCTGATCGCCATGGCGGGCCGGCGCGTCCATTACAGGCCCGCGGAGGTCGTGCTCAGGCAGGGCGAGCCGGCGCTGATGGTCTATGTCATCATGGACGGGCAGGCCGACGTGCTGCGCGAGCGGGACGGCAAGCCTGTCAAGGTGTCCACCGTCGGGCCCGGCTCGCTGATGGGTGAGCTCGGCGTCGTCCTCGACAAGCCCTATCTGGGCACGATCATCGCCAGCACGGCGGTCACCGCTCTCCAGATCGACAGCGTCACCTTCATCGAATTGCTGAGCCAGGTGCCGCAGCTCTCGATGGCGCTGATCCGTGAGCTGGCCCGCCGCCTGATGGCGTCCTCCGACCATCAGGCGAAGGTGGTCTCGTGACGGGGCGGACCACATTCCACCCGCGCAGCCGGCCGCAAGGCGCCCCTTCACCGGCCTTAGCGGGAGCCCAGTCATGAGCGTAACGGACGTCGCCGCGAAGCCGGAGAACAGCATGTTCTCACGCGCGCTCGAGCGAAGGCTGAGGCTCTGGTCGGGCCTCGTCATGCTCGCTTTCGTCACCACGCATCTGCTCAACCATGCCGTCGGCCTGTTCGGCGTTGCCGCCATGTCCGAGGTGCAGGTCTGGCGCGTCGCGGTCTGGCGGAGCCTGCCGGGCACCGTGCTGCTTGCCGGCGCCTGCGTCGTGCACATCGCCCTCACCTATGCCAGCACGCTCAGGCGGCGCACGCTCAGGCTGCCCTATTCGGAGCTGCTTCACATCGGCCTCGGGCTGACGGTGCCGTTCTTGCTGGCGCAGCACGTGGTCGGCACGCGGATCATGGCCACTGTGGCGGGCGTGGACGATGGCTACGTCAACATGCTGCGCTATCTGTGGCCGGACCACCGCTTCTGGCAGAGCGTCCTCGTGCTGGTGGTCTGGACGCACGGCATGGCGGGGCTGTTCTT
>JAIXZF010000080.1 GCA_027489835.1 Hyphomicrobiales bacterium | reverse complement strand
TCCTCGGCCGCGATCCGCGCGAGGATGGCGCGGGCCGCCCGCCGGGCCCGCTCGCCCCAGCCGGCCTTGAGAGACGCCACGAGGTTGGCTTCGGAATCCAGCATCACGCCGTCGTCGAGGACCTTCAGCGCGTTGGCGGCCAGCGTCGAGCCCGTCGTGGTGATGTCGACCACGATCTCGGCGGTGCCGGCCGCAGGCGCGCCTTCTGTCGCCCCGAGGCTCTCCACGATCCGGTAATCGGTCAGCCCGCGCTCGGCGAAGAAACGCCGCGTCAGGTTCACGTATTTGGTCGCCACGCGCAGCTTGCGCCCATGGGCGGCGCGCATGTCCTCGGCGATGTCGTCGAGATCGGCCATGGTCGCGACGTCGATCCAGGCCTTGGGCACGGCGACCACGACCTTAGCGTTGCCGAAGCCGAGCGGCGTCAGCAGCTCGACGGCCACATCCGCGTCGGCGATCTGCTCGCGGACGAGGTCCTCGCCGGTGATGCCGAGATGGGCCGTGCCCGCGGCGAGCTGCGCCACGATCTCGGAGGCCGAGAGGAAGGTGATCTCGACGTCGGGCAGCCCCTGGATGGCGCCGCGATAATTGCGCTCGCCGCCCTGCTGCACGAAGCCGAGGCCGGCGCGCGCGAAGAAAGCGGCCGCGTTTTCCTGCAGCCGACCCTTGGACGGGACGGCGAGGACGAGCGGCGGATCGTGAGCCTCGTTCATGCGGTCCCCCGGTCGAGCCGGTCGAGCCAGATCGAGGCGCCCACCGCAGGCATGGGCGCGAGGGAGCCGAGGCGGCCGAGCAGCGTGTCGTAGCGCCCGCCGCCGGCGACGGGCCTGGCGGCGCCCGGCGCGGGGTCGTGCAGCTCGAAGATGAAGCTGGTGTAGTAATCGAGATTGCGCGCGAAGCCGGCGCTGAAGCGCATCGCCGTGACGTCGAGCCCGCGCGCCGCGATGAAGCCGGTTCGCGCTTCGAGCGCGTCGAGCTCCGCGCCGAGGTCGAGCCCGGCCTCGGCGGCGACGGTCCTGAGCCGCGCCGCGCAATCGTCGGGGTCGCCCTCGATGCCGAGCACGGCCGAGATGACGTCCTGCTGCGCGGCCGAGACTCCGCCGCGCTCTGCGGCCTTGGCGAGGAAGCGGCTGGCGATGTCGGAGGCGCTGCGGCCGCCGACGCTGGAGATGCCGGCGATCGATAGCACGCCCTCGACGAAGCTGCGGGCGGCCTGGGGGTCCTGGCCCTCGATGGCGGCGAGGAGCCCTGCCTGGGCCGCATCGGCCGCGTCGGCCGGTGGCGCGAGGGCCGCGACCGCTTCGGCGCGCTTTCCGGCGACGACCGCACGGGTCAGGCGCCGCGCGGCGGCGGCCGGCACGCCGAGGCTGCGCAGCACGGCCCTGAGCACGGCGACGTCGCCGAGGCGGATGTCGGGGTTGGGGAGGCCCGCCGCCGCGACCGCTTCGCAGGTCAGGGCGAGCACTTCGGCATCGGCCGCTTCGGCGTCGCCGCGGCCGATGGATTCAATGCCCGCCTGCAGGAACTCGCCGCTCTCGCCGCTGCGCATCCGGAAGACAGGGCCGAGATAGGCATAGGCGCCGATGGCCGCATCCGGCGCGGACAGGTGGTCGCGGCAGACGGGGATGGTGAATTCGGGCCTCAGGCACCACTCGCGCCCGTCGGCGTCCTGGGTCATGAACATGCGCTTGCGGATGTCCTCGCCCGAGACCTCGAGGAAGATGTCGGCCGGCTGCAGGATGCCCGGCTCGGCGCGCACATAGCCTTCGCGCCGGAAGATCTCCAGCACCGCGCCCGCCAGGCTGTCCTCGCCTGCGCCCGTCATCATTCCGGAAGTCCCCGCATCGTCACGATGGCCGCTCTGTAACAGCGCGGCAGCGCCGATGCGACGGTTTTCACGGGGCAGGGTGAATGGCTTTCGCCGCGCTCAGGCCGCGTATCGTTCGCCTTCCGCACCGTAATAATCGACGTAGCGGCGGTCGATCCGCGACACCGGCAGCACGACGAGCACGTCGGTCGTCCCGAACTGCCGGTCGATCACGGCCCCGTCCCCGATCATGGCGCCGATTCTGAGATAGCCCTTGAGCAGGGGCGGCAGGCCCTTCAGCGCCGCCTTGGCATCGAGCGCGTCGGCTGGCGCGATGTCCATCGGCGTCCTGAGGAAGGGATGGGCGGCGGCATGCCACTCGCCCGATGCGGCCGCGTGCCTGTGCAGGAAGCCGAGCCTGTCCGCCAGTCTGGCCGGCTCGGTGCCCTCCAGCGAGGCGCAGCCGAACATCACGTCGATGCGGTGATGGCGCACATAGGCCCAGATGCCGTGCCAGAGCAGTTCCACCGTCTTCTTCGTCCGGTAGGGCTCGAGCACGCAGGAGCGGCCGAGCTCCAGGAAGCGCTTGCCCGGATGGCGGGCCAGAAGCGGCGCGATGTCGAACTCGCCCTGCGTATAGAAGCCGGACGCCGCGGCCTGGTCCTGCCGCATCAGCCTGTAGGTGCCGACCACCATAGGCCTCGGCTTGCGGCCCGGACGGAAGTCGAGGCGGCTGGTGTCGACCACCACGAGATGGTCGCAGGCTCCGTCATAGGCATCGATGTCTCGCCTCAGGAAGCGGCAGCGGGCGTTGGGAACCGCGCTCATCTCCTCATAGAAGACCTGATAGCGCAGGCGCTGGACCCGGCGCACATCCCGCGCCGACGTGGCCAGCCTGATCTCGAGGCTGCCCGAGCGCCCGAGCACCTTGGGCAGTCCCGCATTGGGCCGCTGGCGGACGGGGAAGGGCACGATCCCCGCGGGCAGGCTGGACAGGAACGCGGCCGCTGGCGGAGGCAGTCGGAGCTTCGATGGCTCGAAGCGAATTTCGTCTGGCTTGAAGCCGTTCAACATAGTCCTGCGATCCATGGCGCGGGAGCCGCGCTCGATCCCGATTCCAGCCGGACTGGCTGCGCCGTTCCGTCACATATGGGGCGGACGGGCGCATGACAAAGAGATGACAGATCGGTGACGTCTCAGGCGGCGTTGCTCTGCGCGGGATCCACGGCGAGCTTCATCCACATGGCGAGCTGTTCGCGGATGAGCGGCTTGGGCAGGCAGTCGTCGAACCCGGCCGCCATGGCCGCCTGCCTGTCCTCGCTGGAGACATTGGCGGTGACGGCGATCAG
>JAIXZF010000241.1 GCA_027489835.1 Hyphomicrobiales bacterium | reverse complement strand
GCCTGGATCGCGGCCACCGCGGCGCGCGCATCCGTGCCCATGCCGCAGGCCACGATCGGGGTGCGGATGCGCTCGGCCTCCAGCGCGTCGACGAGCGTGCGGATGGAGAGGGCGACGTCGACCATCGCGAGGTCGGCGCCCTTGGTGCGCAGCACCATCATCGCCTGCTCGACCGTGTCCGCCTGGGACACGCTGGCGCCGCGGGAGACCGCGATCTTGGCGGCGGTGATCAATTGCCCCTTGAGGCTTCCGACGATCAGCAATCGCATGGTTCAGAACCTTTCGACGTGGTTGGGACGCCCCGCACCCCGTTGATGGGACAAGGCCTCACCGGTCGGCCTTGATGATCTCGGTCATGGTGACGCCGAGCTTGTCCTCGACGATGACGACCTCGCCGCGCGCCACCAGCCGGTCGTTGACCAGGATGTCGATCGCCTCGCCGACGCGCCGGTCGAGCTCGAGCACCGCGCCGGGCTGGAGCTTGAGCATGTCTCCGATCGGCATCTTGTGCGAGCCGAGCACGGCCGCGACCGTGACCGGCACGTCGAAGACCTGCTCGAGGTCCTCGGCGGTCTTGGTCGGAACCGGGCCGGATCGATCGACCCCGAGCCCCATCGGCACGCCCTGGCCCGCGCTGAGCGGAGGAAGCGGCAGATCCCCATTGGCCATGTTCCGTCTCCTCAGCTGTGATCGTGTTGGGCCGGCCGGTCGGCAGCGGGCGCGTCGCCCTGCTCCGGATCGGGCTCGAGCAGGTCCTGCGGCCTGCGGCCGAGCACCTGCTCGGTCGCCGCCATGATGAGGGCGTCGACGGCGCCCCGGTCGATCACGAGCCCGCCATCGGCCCATTCCAGCCGCGCGTCGCCGTCCGCGATCTCGGGCTCGCCGAGGATGATGAGCTTGCCGGCAAAGCCGCTTTCCCGCGTAAGCCGGCCGAACAGCCTCTCGGCGTCGTCGACCCTGGCCTCGTTGACCCGGACGGCAAGGTGCGGAGCGGTGCGGGCATGGGCCAGGCATTCGCGCGCCGCGGCCTCGATCAGCGCCTGCGGCCTGTCGGCGAGCGCCGCGCCCGCGAGCCGCCGGGCCATCGTCACGGCCAGCGCGGCGGCGGAGGCCTCGATCAGCGCGACGCGTTCGTCCTGCGCCGCAAGCAGCCGCTCGGCCTGCGCGGCGATGACGCCGGCCATGTGCGTCAGCGCGGCGCTGGACTTGCCCTCGGCCTCACGGCGACCCTGCTGCACGCCTTCCTGGAAGCCCTGCTCGCGCGCGGCGCTGACGTCGACGTCGGTCACCCGGCGGCCATGGGCCTCCTTGCGGAAATCGGTCTCGAAGATGAACTTGGCGGCTGTCATCGGGGCTCGTCAGTAGATCAGTTCGTCTTCGGCGTTGTTCTTGGCGATCACGATCTCGCCCTTTTCGGCGAGGTCCTTGGCGGCCATGACCATCCGGGTCTGCGCCTCGTCGACCTCCTTGAGCCTGAGCGGTCCGAGGCTCTGCATGTCGTCCTGCAGGTTCTTGGCGGCGCGGGTCGACATGCCGGCGAAGAAATAATCCTTCGCCGCCTGGTTGGCGCCCTTGAGCGCGCGGGACAGCGTCTCGCGGTCGACCACACGCAGCAAAGTCTGCACGCCGGCCGGGTCGAGCTTCTGGAGATCGTCGAAGGTGAACATCAGCGAGCGGATCTTCCGAGACGATTCCTTGCTGATCGTATCGAGCGAGGACAGGAAGCGCGTCTCGGTCTGGCGGTCGAAGGAGTTGAAGATCACGGCCATGATCTCGTGCGGGTCGCGCCGCTGCGTCTGGGCCAGGGTGGCGACGAATTCGGAGCGCAGCGTCTGCTCGATATGGTCGAGCGCCTCCTTCTGCACGTTCTCCATCCGCAGCATGCGCTGTACTGCGTCGATGGCGAAGTCTTCCGGCAGCATGCTCAGCACCTGCGCGGCATGGTCCGGCTTGATCTTGGAGAGCACGACGGCGACGGTCTGCGGATACTCGTTCTTGAGGAAGTTCGCGAGCACGGCGGCTTCGATGTTGGCGAGCTTCTGCCACATGTTGCGCCCGGCCGGTCCCCTGATCTCCTCCATAATGGTGGCGACCTGGTTCTTGGGCAGGATGCGCGAGAGAAGCGCTTCGGTGCGGTCGTATGAGCCGGTCACCGAGCCGGCGTTGGAAAGCTTCGCCACGAAGTCGACCATCACGCGCTCCACCGTCTCGGCCTCGACCGTGCCGAGCTCGGTCATGCAGCGCGAGATGATCCTGATCTCGTGGTCCTCGAGCTCGCTCCACACGGGCTTTCCGAACTCGTCGCCCAGCAGCAGCAGGATGACGGCGGCCTTGTGCGGGCCGCTGAGCTCGCGCTGGCCCGAGGCGTTGGTGGTCGCGACGGCGGTTGCGGCGGGGCGCGGGGTGACGGCCATCGATCAGCTTCCGGCCGGCTGTTCGTGGACCCATGAGCGCAGCACCGCCACGGAGTCGCTGGGGTTCTCGTTGACCATGGCGCCGACCTTCTCGACCGACTGCGCCTTGATCTGCCCCTTGATCTGGGCAAGGGCCAGCATCCGCTCGGACGGGGACTCGTTGCCATTCGGCCCCGCGATCATCTGCTGCTGGCCCGTCATGGTGCCATTGGGCAGCTGCTGCATGCCGCCCTGGGCCTGAATCTGGCCTTGCGCGCCGCCCTGCCCTTCCTCGCCGCCGCCGCGGCGGCCCGGCTCGGGCGCCATGACCTGCCTGAGCAGCGGGCGCACGACGGTAAGCAGCACGATGAGCGTGAGCAGCGCGATCACGCCCAGCTCGAAGGCGCGCAGCACGTCCTCCTTGGTGAAGGACAGGAGTTGCTGGACGAGGCTGAGCTCCTTCAGCTCGGGCGGAGCCGGCGTCTCGGCGAAGCGCAGGTTGACGACCTCGACCTGGTCGCCGCGCTGGCGGTCGAAGCCGATGGCCGTGCGCACCAGCGCGCCGATGCGGTCGAGTTCCTCCTGTCCGCGCGGCTGGTAGGTGGTCTCGCCGTTCGCGGTGCGGGCATAGATGCCGTCGACCAGCACCGCCACGGAGAGCCGGCGCAGACGCCCCCCCTCCAGCACTTCGGTGCGCGTCGTGCGGGAAATCTCGAAGTTGGTGATTTCCTCGTTCTTGTTGCTGGCGTCGCGGTTCTGGCCCTGGCCGCCCTGCCCCTGCGCGCCGGGCAGCTCGTTGCCGACGGACACGCCGGCTTCGCGCGGCTCGCTGGAGGTGGAGCTCTCGGTGCGGCTCTGGGTGGAGCGCGCCACCCGGCTTTCAGGATCGAAGGTCTCGGAGCGGCTCTCGACGCGGTTCATCTCGAGCTGGGCGTTGACCTGCACGCGCGAGCGGCCCGAGCCGACCACGCTCGCCACGATCTCCTCGACCTGCGACTTCACGCGGCGCTCGAT
Organism: Hyphomicrobiales bacterium; assembly: GCA_027489835.1. Classification (GTDB taxonomy): domain Bacteria; phylum Pseudomonadota; class Alphaproteobacteria; order Rhizobiales; family Beijerinckiaceae; genus Allobosea. Next base: position 2,323 of record JAIXZF010000241.1, on the reverse strand, counting down.
CGAGACCTGCCGCTCCTCGGCGCCGGCACCGGCCGTGCCGGCCTCGCCCTGCGCGCCGTCGGCCAGCAGCCGTCCGCCTTCATCGACGATCGAGACGCGCTCGGGCTTGAGCCCTTCGACGGCGGAGGCGACGAGGTGGCGGATGGCCCTGATCTGCCCCGCATCGAGCTCGCCGCGCAGCTTGAGCACGATCGAGGCGCGCGGCTGCTCGCGGTCGCGCTCGAACAGCTTGCGCTCGGGAATGACGAGGTGGACACGGGCGTTCAGCACGCGGCCGATAGCGCGGATCGTGCGGGTCAGCTCGCCTTCGAGCGCCCGCAGATGGTTGATGTTCTGGACGAAGCTGGTCGACGAGAAGGCGTCGCCCTTGTCGAAGATCTCGTACCCGACCCCGCCGCCGGACGGCAGGCCCTTGGCGGCCAGCTCCATGCGGATGCGCGGGATGTCGGCCTTCGGAGCCATGATGGTCTGGCCCTCGCCGCGCGTCTCGTACCGGATGTTGCGGGCCTCGAGGTCCTTCACCACCTGCGCGGCGTCCTGCAGCGACAGGTCGCTGTAGAGCAGCCCCATGGTGGGCTGCGAGAAGCGGAAGATCACGAAGCCGAAGAAACCGATCAGGACAGCCGTGACCGTCAGCATGGCGGCGAGCCTGCCTGCACCGAGCTTTACGAACTGCTGCACCAGCGCGTTCACGCCATCGACCTCGCACCATTCCGCCGGTTCCGCCACGCCAAGCAGGCGCGGACATGAACCGGTAGGCAAGTTTTTCCCGGTGCGTGGTTATCAGGAGGTTAACGAATGTGGCGGAGGCCAAAAAATAAGCCGCCCGCGACGCTGCGGCGTCGGGGCGGCGGGATGGATTGAGCCCGGAAGGGCCGCGCGGCTACTGCCGGTAGTGCTGGATGCGGGTGGTGCGCAGGCCGGCGAGGCCATGCTGGTCAATCGAGAGCTGCCAGCTGAGGAATTCCTCGGTGGTCAGCGTGTAGCGCTGGCAAGCCTCCTCGAGGCTGAGCAGCCCGCCGCGCACGGCGGCCACGACCTCCGCCTTGCGCCGGATCACCCAACGATGGGTGCCCTGGGGCGGAAGGTCGGCGATGGTCAGCGGGCTCCCATCGGGGCCGATGACATACTTCACACGCGGTCTAAGACCCTCGGTCATACTACGCTCACACAACTCTACAGACCAATGTCCGGAGCAATGTAAGGCGTGGCGGCTTAAAATTTGGCTAAGGGCCTCCAGCGCCTCCGGAATGGGAGGCTGAGGCCCTTGATCAGGGGCTGGAGGCATGGGGCGGAAGCCTGCCGCGGGCCTAGCTCCGGCTCACCGACTTCACCTTGTCGATGGGGGTCCGCGTGGTCCCGATGACGAGCACAGGCGTGTCGCCGGTGAAGTCGACGCCGTCCACCACGCCGCTCACCTCGGTGCTGACGGACATGCGCGAGCGCGTGGCGTCCATCGCATCCACCACGATCGAATACTCGCCCTCCGGCGCCGTCGCCCCGGTCGAGGTTCTGCCATCCCAGCGGAAGCTCTGCTGCCCGGCCGTCAGGGTGATGTTCCGCGACTGCACGACGCTGCCGCTCTTGTCCTTGATCGTGACCGTGGCCGCCCCGCCTCGCGGGGCCTCGAGTCGCCACTCGGCGGCGCCCCCTTTCAGGCTGCTGGTCGAGCCATCCATCGTCACGCGGCTGCCGACGAAGCTCATCGCATTGCTGGTGGTCGTGGCCTTGCTCATCGCGAGGAGCGAGGTCAGGGTCTCGTTCTGCTTGAGCTGTTGCTCGACCTGGGCGAACTGCACGAGCTGCTGGGTGAACTGGTTGGTGTCCAGCGGCGATGTCGGGTCCTGGTTCTTGAGCTGCGTCGTCAGCAGCTGCAGGAACTGGTCGAAATTGCCGGCGATCTGCGCCCGGCTGTCCTTGGCCCCGGTCTTGGTTGTGGCGGCGGCGTTCGAGGCGGACTGTGCGGCTGCGATGGTCGTCATGGCGTTGAACCTCAGATCGACAGATCGAGCCCGCCGGCGCGGATCATGCGCCGGACGGGAATGGGTTGCGCTTCGGGCAGGGCACCAGCCTCGGACCGGCCGCGCTCGCGCCCGGCGAGTTCATCCGAAAAGCCTTCATCCCGCCCCTGCCGCGCCTGCTGGCCGGGATCGCGCAGGGTGATGTCGATGCCGCCATCGCTGGATTTCAGTCCGGCCTGCTCGAAGGCGCGCTCGAGCGTCTTGGCGTCGCGCTGGAGCAGGTGCAGCGTCTCGACCCGGTCGACCACGACCTTGGCGGTGACGGTCTTGTCGTCGCCGATCTCGAGCTTGACGTCGACCCG
>JAIXZF010000025.1 GCA_027489835.1 Hyphomicrobiales bacterium | reverse complement strand
TCTATCTGCTGGCCTGCGCCTTCCTCACCATCTCGACCGTGCCGATGTATGCCGGCAAGACGCTTGGCGCGCGCGTGCCGCGCAACTGGGTCGCGCCGATCTTCGTGCTGGTCATCCTCGTCGTGGCGCTGATCGTGGCCTTCCCCTTCGAGGCGCTGAGCCTGATCGTCATCGCCTACTTCGCCGCCATCCCGCTGAGCGTGAAGCGCTTTCGCGAGCTCGAGCGTCTCGACCGCGAGGCGGCCGCCAAGGCGATGGGCACTCCGCCCCCGACTGCCGAGCCCGCGGCGCCCTGAGCCGCGGACCATTGGCCCGCTCCCTCACGCCGCGCGGTTTTCATTTGCCGCCCGATCGCTTACTGCAAGGCTCGCACTGAAACAGGATTTCCCCGTTGTTTGGCCGGCAGAACGCACCCGATCCCAGCTGGCGCCCCAGGCTGATCCTGGCCTCGGCCAGCCCAAGGCGGCTGGCCCTGCTCGAGCAGGCCGGCATCAGGCCCGACGCGCTGCTGCCCACGGATCGTGACGAGACGCCGCTGAAAAACGAACGCCCGCGCGACCTTGCCCGCCGCCTGGCGCGGGAGAAGGCCGAGGCCGCTCTGGCGGTGAGCCGCAACCGGCCCGACCTCACCGGCTCGTACATCATCGCCGCCGACACGGTGGTGGCGCTCGGCCGCCGCGTGCTGCCCAAGCCCGAGGTGGTGGACGAGGCGGCCGACTGCCTGCGCCTGCTCTCCGGGCGGGCGCACCGCGTCTACACGGCGGTGGCGCTGGTGACGCCCAAGGGCGGGCTGCGCGAGCGGCTGGTCGAGACTCGCATCCGCTTCAAGCGCCTCTCCGAGCAGGACCTCGACAGCTACCTCGCCAGCGGCGAGTGGCGCGGCAAGGCCGGCGGCTACGCGGCGCAGGGCATCGCCGGCGCCTTCATCGTCAAGCTGGTCGGCTCCTATTCCGGCGTGGTCGGGCTGCCGCTGACCGAGACGCTGGCGCTGCTCGGCGGCGAGGGCTACCCCATCCACATGGGCTGGCTCGGCGCCGTCAACTGAAGCGGTGAGGGCGCGGCCATGAACATCGCCCTGTGGTTCGCCCGGCAAGGGCAGGGCCATCCCGATGCCGCCGCGCTGGGGCAGGGGCTCGACATCGTCGCGCGTTATGGCGAGGCCGCCGAGACCGTAGCCCGCATGGCTGGGGCGATGCGGAACGGCTGGGGCCTGGCGCCCGGCGAGCGCGTCGCCATCGTCGCGGCCAACACGCCAGCCTATGTCGAGGCGCTGTACGCCATCTGGCATGCCGGGCTCGTCGCCGTGCCGGTCAACGCCAAGCTCCATGGGCTCGAGATCGCGTACATCCTCGAGCACGCGGGCTGCGCCGCCGCCTTCGTCTCCGACGATCTCGAGAGCACAGTGGCCAGCCATGCCCCGGCCGGCCTCGCGCGGATCATCCGGATCGGCGGGCCGGAGTGGCGCGCCATGCGCGCAGCGGAGCCCATCGCCGTCGAGCCGCGGCTGGACGGCGACCTCGCGTGGCTGTTCTACACCTCCGGCACCACGGGCCGGCCCAAGGGCGCCATGCTCTCCCATGGCAATCTCGCCGCCATGTCCCATGCCTATGTGGCGGAGGTCGACGCCGTCGCGCCGGGCGATCCCATCCTCCACGCCGCGCCGATGAGCCATGGCTCGGGGCTCTACATCATGGCCCATATCATGCGCGGCGGGGTCAACGTCGTGCCCGAGAGCGGCGGCTTCGATCCGATGGAAATCGCCGCCGTCATGAACCACTGGCGTAACGTCTCGATGTTCGCGGCGCCGACCATGATCAAGCGCCTCGTCGCGAGCCCGGCCGCCTTCGAGCCCGGTGCGATCCGCACCATAACCTGGGGCGGCGCGCCCATGTATGTCGAGGACACGCGCGCCGCGCTCGACCGGCTCGGCCCCTGCCTCGCGCAAATCTATGGCCAGGGCGAAAGCCCGATGACGATCACCACGCTGCCGAAGGCCGAGATCGCGGACGCCTCGCACCCGCTCTGGCTGGAGCGCCTGGCCTCGGCCGGCCGCGCCTATGCCTGCATCGAGGCGGCCGTGGTCGATGCCGAGGGCCGCCACCTGTCCGTCGGCGAGACGGGCGAGGTGATCTGCCGGGGCTCGCCCGTCATGTCGGGCTACTGGAACAACGAGGCCGCGACCGCCAAATCGCTGCGTGGCGGCTGGCTCCACACAGGCGATGTCGGCGCCTTCGATGAGCGCGGCTACCTGTTCCTCAAGGACCGCGCCAACGACCTCATCATCTCGGGCGGCTCCAACATCTATCCGCGCGAGGTGGAGGAGGTGCTGCTGGAGCATCCTGCCATCCGCGAGGCCTCCGTCATCGGCCGCGCCGACGCCGATTGGGGCGAGGTGGTGATCGCCTACGTGGTGGGCGATGCGCCTCCAGCCGAGCTCGACGCGCTGTGCCTCTCGCGCATCGCGCGCTTCAAGCGGCCGAAGGATTATGTCTTCGTGGACGCGCTGCCCAAGAGCAATTACGGCAAGATCCTTAAGACCGCCCTCCGCGCGCTGGATGCGAACCGTCAGGGCGGCCCGGGCGTTTCCTGAGCCCTGAAGCACGCACACGAGACAGCGACGAGCCCGATGACCGATCAATCCCTGCCCAAGGCGCTGAAGCCGCGCAAATGCCCGATCTGCGGCAAGCCCGCCGAGCCAGCCTTCAAGCCCTTCTGCTCCAAGCGCTGCTCGGATGTCGACCTCAGCCGCTGGCTCAAGGGTGTCTACGCCATCCCGGTCGTCGAGGAGGACGAACGGCCTGACGACGAGGAGCGCGACGGCGGCGCATGAGCGCGTCAGGGCCGCCGTCGGCTGGTAACGAAACGGCTGGACAGGCCAAAACCGACCGACTATACCCCGCCCACCAACGCGCTCCGGACACCCGGCGCGCCGGCGCCCGAGTAGCTCAGTTGGTAGAGCAAGCGACTGAAAATCGC
>JAIXZF010000375.1 GCA_027489835.1 Hyphomicrobiales bacterium | reverse complement strand
GTGATGCCGAGCGAGTACTCGGGCGGGAACTTGCCGACGATGTTGTTCCAGAAGATCTTCAGGCCGATGAAGATCAGCACCACGGCCAGCGAGTACTTCAGGTAGTGGAAGCGGTGCACCATCGCCGCGAGCGCGAAATACAGCGCGCGCAGGCCGAGGATCGCCATGATGTTCGCCGTGTAGACGATGAAGGTGTCGGTGGTGATGGCGAAGATCGCCGGCACCGAATCCACCGCGAAGATCAGGTCGGCGATGTTGATGACGACAAGCGCCAGGAAGAGCGGGGTCGCCCAGAGCACGATCTTGCCGGTGGCGGGATCGGGCTGGCGCACGAAGAAGTGCTGGTCGTGCAGCTTGTCGGTGACGCGCATGTGCTTCTTCATGAAGCGCACGACCGGGTTCTTCGACACGTCCGGGTCGCCCTCGGGCACGACGAGCATCTTGATGCCGGTGGCGATGAGGAAGGCGCCGAAGATGTAGAGGATCCAGGCATATTGCTGGACCAGCGCCGCGCCGACCGCGATCATGATGCCGCGCAGCACGATCACCGCGAGGATGCCCCAGACCAGCGCGCGGTACTGATATTTCCGCGGGATGGCGAAGAAGCCGAAGATCAGCGAAATCACGAAGACGTTGTCGATCGACAGCGCTTTTTCGATGAAGAAGCCGGTGAAGAAGGTGATGCCGGCATGGGTGCCGTCCGAGGTGCTGATGTAGCCGGCATTGTAGGCCCACCAGATGCCGATGCCGTAGGCGCAGGAGAAGGCGAAGTAGAAGGCCGACAGCCAGAGGCTCTCGGAAATGCCCATTTCCTTGTCGTCCTTGTGCCAGATGCCAAGGTCGAAGGCGAGGAGGGCGACGACGATGGACAGGAAGCCCGTCCACATCCAGAGGGGTTTGCCGAGCCATTCGGCAAGCAGGAATTCAGGCATGGTTACGTCCCGGGCTGTCGTGTGACGATGATTTTCGCGCACTGGTTCCGACATCACGGGGCGCCCGGATCAAATCCACGAACGCCTAGCCGCCAGAGGGGCCCGGTCCCAGCCCGGTTGACATGGGGCGCAATGCCGCAATGTCAAGCGTCCGAAAGCGGCGGCGAACGCTCCTTGCCGACGACTTGCCGCGGAGCTTGGCGAAGGCGGGCGCGAAAGGCCGAGTTTGCACAAATCCTGTGCAGAATGACCCGCGGCGCGGCATGATCGCGGGCAGGGCGGGGCTGGATCGGCGGCGTCCGGCACGCGGTGGGCACCCCGCGGAAGAGCGCCGACGGCACGATGCTTGCTAAAACCGCGGCTGACCGCACGGTTCGGCATGAAGGCGGCTTGCCTTTTGCGCCGCCTGTCGCACATCAGTTCCCGTTCGAAACCTTTCGTGGAGTAGCCCCCGATGATCGCCCCCGTCCTTCGACTTCGTGAGCGCCTCGGCGGCCTCACCCGCCGTGCCGCGCTGGCCGGCCTCGGCGCCGCAGCCCTGCTGTTCGCCCAGGGCGCGCCCCAGGCGCAGGCCCAGACCGCCATCCGCTTCACGCTGGACTGGCGCTTCGAGGGGCCGTCCGCGCTGTTCCTGATGGCGCTGGAGAAGGGCTACTTCAAGGCCGAGGGCCTCGACGTCACCATCGACACCGGCAACGGCTCGCGCGAGGCGATCCCGCGCGTCGCGTCGGGCACCTACGACATGGGCTTCGGCGACGTGAACTCGCTGATCCGCTTCCGCGACGAGAACCCCACGGTCGACCTCAAGGCCGTGATGATGATCTACGACAAGCCGCCCTTCTCGATCGTGGGGCGCAAGTCGCGCGGCATCACCGCCGACGTGAAGAGCCTCGAAGGCAAGAAGTTCGGCGCCCCGGCCGCCGACGCCGCCTTCGCGCAGTGGCCGATCTTCAAGGCCGTGAACAAGCTCAACGACAGCGCCATCCGGCTCGAGAATGTCGGCTTCCCCGTCCGCGAGCCTATGCTGGCCTCCGGCGAGGTGGACGCCGTGTTCGGCTTCGCCAACTCCTCCTACATCAACGTGAAGTCGCGCGGCGTGCCGGTGGACGACATCGTCGTGATGCTGATGGCCGATTACGGCGTCGAGCTCTACGGCAACGTCATCATGGTCTCGCCGAAGTTCCTGGCCGAGAAGCCGGAGGCCGTGCGCGGCTTCCTGCGCGCGCTGACCAAGGGCGTGCGCGACACGGTGAAGGACCCGGCCGCCGGCGCCGCGCTGGTGATCAAGCGCAACGACGTCGCCCGGCTCGAGACCGAGACCGAGCGCCTGATCATGACGCTCGACCAGAACGTCATGACCCCCTGGGTCAAGGCCAACGGCTTCGGCGGCATCGATCCGGCCCGCTGGTCCCGCGCCGTCGACCAGATCGGCCTGACCTTCGCCTTCAAGGACAAGGCCAAGGCGGCGGACGCCTTCGTCGGCACCTTCCTGCCTCCCGCCTCCGACCGGGCGATGTGACGCGACCCCGCGGCGCGCGGAGCACCCGCGCGCCGCGGCACGACGCGAAGCCGGCGCCGCCGGCATGGGGTTTTTCGGGGCTGGCGACGCTGATGAGCTATTTTGTCGATGTGCAGGGCGTCACCCACGTCTATGGCGGCGGAGACGGCACGCCCGCCGTCGCGGACCTGACGGTGCGGGTCAAGCAGGGCGAGTTCGCGGCCATCGTCGGCCCGTCCGGCTGCGGCAAGTCGACGATGATGAAGCTGGCCACGGGGCTGCAATTCCCGAAGGACGGCTCGGTCATCGTCGACGGGGCGCAGGTCGCCGCGCCGCTCAAGATCACCGGCATGGCGTTCCAGAACCCGGTGATGCTGCCCTGGCGCACCGTGCTCGACAACCTGCTGCTGCCGCTCGAGATCGTGGAGCCGCACCGCTCGCGCTTCCGCAGGCACAAGCATGAATACATGGCCCGCGCCGAGAACCTGCTGCGCTCGGTGGGCCTTGCCGGCATGGGCGAGAAGTATCCCTGGCAGCTCTCCGGCGGCATGCAGCAGCGCGCCTCGCTCTGCCGCTCGCTGATCCACGAGCCCAAGCTGCTGATGCTGGACGAGCCGTTCGGCGCGCTCGACAGCTTCACCCGCGAGGAGCTCTGGTGCGTCGTGCGGGACCTCCACGCCGAGCGCGGCTTCACCGTGATCCTCGTCACGCATGACCTGCGCGAGGCGGCGTTCCTCGCCGACCGCATCTTCTGCATGAGCTCGCGGCCCGGCCGCATCATCGCCGAGCGCGTGGTCGACCTGCCGCGCCCGCGCGACCTCGACGTCACCTACACCCATGTCTTCGCGGACATCGTCCAAGACCTCCGCCACCAGATCAAGGCCGCAAGGGTGGCCGCCTGACATGACCCGCAACGCCTCGCTGCGCCTCGCGCCCTACCTGTTCACCGTCGGCTTCTTCATCCTGTGGGAGATCGCCTGCCGGGTGCTCAAGATCTCGAACTTCGTGCTGCCGCCACCCTCGGCGGTGTGGGGCGCGATGGTTCAGTTCCACATGCCGCTGCTCAAGAACGCGATGCACACGCTCTGGATGACCACGGCGGGCTTCGGCCTGTCCGTGGTGTTCGGCGTCGTGCTCGGGCTGATCGTGGGCTCGTCGCGCTTTCTCTACGCCGGGCTGAACCCGCTGCTGGTCGGCTTCAACTCGATTCCGAAGGTCGCCGTGGTGCCGATCCTTGTGATCTGGTTCGGGGTGGGCTGGCTGCCGCCGGTGCTCACCGCCTTCGTGATCTCGTTCTTCCCGATCGTGGTCAACATGGCGACGGGCCTCGCCACCATCGAGCCGGAGACCGAGGACGTGATGAAGGCGCTGGGCGCCAGCCGGCTCGATATCATGACCAAGGTCGGCATCCCGCGCTCGCTGCCCTACCTGTTCGGCGCGCTGAAGGTGTCGATCACGCTGGCCTATGTCGGCTCGGTGATCGGCGAGCAGAATGCGTCGAACCTCGGCATCGGCAACCTGATCACCCGCGCCTCGGCCGATTTCAACGTGCCGCTGATCTTCGCGGCGCTGATCGTGCTGGCGATCCTCGGAGTGTTCCTCGTGGTCATCGTCGACCTCATCGAGGCGCGGACGACCAAATGGGCGCGGCGCTCGCAGATGTCGAACGCCTGAGGCTCAGGTCGCCCAGGCGGGCGACGCGAAGATGGCGATGGAGCCGAACCAGCCCACGCCCCACAGGACCGAGCGCAAGGTCGGCCGGTCCGCCAGATAGGCCGCGACGTAGCCGACGCGCGCGGCTACGACCACAACCGCAAGGGCGTTGACCACGCCCTGCGGTGCGCCGGCCTGCAGCGCGCACAGCACGGCCACCGCGAAGAAGGGGAAGGCCTCGAAGCCGTTCTGGTGCGCCGCGTAGGCGCGGCGGCGGTATCCGGTGAGCCCGCCCGCCCAGTCGCGCGGATGGCGGTTGTCGAGCCCCGGCCCCCATTTGGCAATGCCGGTGGTGATGACGGGCAGGATGCCCGCGAACAGGACGCACCACAGGGCCGTCGTCATCATCTCGAGTTCCCCAAGGCCGCCTGCATGAAACGCATACGGCTAGGTCGGGGCTTCGGATCGATCGGGCAGGGCAGCGGCGTGGGCCGGGCGCAGCGGAGTTTTTTTGCGGCCGTGTCGAAATGACGAAAGGCGAGGTGTCACTGCACCGGAGGCGCATGACGGGCAAGCCCGTCCTCGCGATTCGCCACCACTCTGAAGGAGCGCACGACATGACCACCTTTGCACTGCAAGCCACCCGCCCGGCCTGGCTGACGGCGACCGCCGGGCTGGGCGTCCTCTGGAACGCCTACGGCGCCTGGCAGTTCGCGGGCTCCTTCTCGCAGACGCCGGCCAGCCTGATGGCCGCGGGCATGACGCCCGCACAGGCCGCGCTCTATCTGTCCCTGCCGGGCTGGATCAGCGTCGCCTTCGCCGTCGGCGTGTTCGGCGGGCTGGCAGGGTCCGCGGCATTGCTGATGCGGAGGGCCTTCGCCCTGCCGATCTTCGCCGTGTCCCTCGCAGGCTACGCGCTGCTGTTCGCCGGCGATGCCTATTACGGGGTGTTCGCCGGCATCCCGGCGCAACTCGTCATCCTGTCGGTCGTGGTCGTCATCGCCGCGGCGCTGCTGTGGACGACGGTGGTGGCGCGCGGGCGGGGCCTGCTCGCCTGATCGCGGTCCGTCGCTCTCCGATTTCCCATGAACCAGTTGACCCTGCTCGCAGTCATGAAAGGATGCCGCCATGCAGTACATGCTCTTGCTCAATGAACCCGAAGCCGAGTTCGCCAAGCGCAACGACCCAGAACAGGCACCCGCCTACTGGGGCGGATGGAACGCCTTCATCGGCGCCATGGCACAGGCCGGCATCATCGTGAAGGGCGACGGGCTCCAGGGCCCGCACACCGCCACCACCGTGAAAGTGCGGGACGGCAAGCGCCTCGTTCAGGACGGGCCTTTCGCGGACAGCAAGGAACAGCTCGGCGGTTACTTCGTGATTGAGGTGCCCGATCTCGACACCGCGCTGGACTGGGCGGCGCGGGCGCCGTCCGCCTCCTATGCCTGCGTCGAAGTGCGGCCTGTGCTGCCGCCGATGGCGCCGCCCGCCGGCTGAGCATGGATCTCGCGCGCCGCACGGCCGAGCGCGTGGCGCGTGACTCCTACGGCCGGCTCGTCGCCATCCTGTCCGCGCGGACCCGGGACATCGCAAGCGCCGAGGACGCGCTGGCCGAAGCGCTGCTGTCGGCGCTGCGCACCTGGCCAGACCGCGGCGTGCCGGCCAATCCAGACGGCTGGCTGCTGACGGCGGCCCGCAACACAATGAAGAACGCCGCGCGCCATGACGGCGTCACGCGCGCGGCGCTGCCTGACCTCCTCGCGCTTCGGGAGAACGCCAGCGAGGACGGGCCCGCCTTTCCGGATGAGCGCCTCAAGCTGCTCTTCGTCTGCGCCCATCCGGCGATCGACGAAGGGGTTCGGACGCCGCTCATGCTCCAGACGATCCTCGGCCTCGACGCCGCGCTCATCGGCGCCGCCTTCCTCGTGCCCCCGGCCACCATGGGACAGCGCCTCGTAAGAGCGAAGGCGAAGATCAGGGATGCGGGGCTGCGCTTCGCTCTGCCGAGCCTGGACGAGATGTCGGACCGACTGGCCGAGGTGCTGGATGCAGTCTACGCCGCCTATGGCGCGGGCTGGGACGCGCATGACCAGCCGGCCTCGTCGGCGCGGGGCCTCACGGACGAGGCCATCTATCTGGGACGACTCATCGCATCGCTCATGCCCGGGCAGCCGGAGGCGGCCGGCCTGCTGGCCCTGATGCTCTATTGCGAGGCTCGACGCGACGCGCGGCGCGATGCCTCCGGTGCGTTCGTCCCCCTCGACCGGCAGGATGCCAGCCTGTGGCGTCGCGACCTGATCATCGAGGCCGAGGGCCTTCTGACGGCGGCCTCGCGCTTCGGGCAGTTCGGCCGCTATCAATGTCTCGCGGCCATCCAGTCGGTGCATGTGCAGCGGCCGCTGACCGGCAGGACCCATCACGACGCGCTGCTCACGCTCTACCGGATGCTGGTCGAGCGCTATCCTGCCATCGGCGCCCGCGTCGGCCTCGCGGCCGTGCTGGTGGAGGCGGGCCGGGGACGCGAAGCCCTGCGCGAACTCGACGATCTGGATCAGGCTTCGGTGGAGGACTACCAGCCATATTGGGTCACCCGCGCCAGGGCGCTTCATGCGGTCTGCGAGACCGGAGCATCCCGGGCGGCGCTCGCGACCGCGATCGACCTGACGCAGGACGAGCCGACGCGCGCCTTCATTCGGAGCCTGCTCAACCATTCCGCCCCATACGCGCCAGGCTGACCATCGCCTTCGCTGGCCCGGGCCCGCGGGGCCGGGCCCGAGCGGTTGTCCTCGCGCCGCGTCCGCGCTATCAGCCCGGCCGGACCCCGCCTCGCTCCCGTTCCCCCCGCCACAGGCCTCCCTTGCCCAACTCCGCCGCCAATTCGCTGCCCGCCCATTACGACGCGCTCGTCGCGAGCGGGGCGATCGAGCGCGACGCCGCGCAGGTGGCGCTGGTCGGGCGGCTCGAGG
>JAIXZF010000381.1 GCA_027489835.1 Hyphomicrobiales bacterium | reverse complement strand
GTCTCGGCCGCGCCCTCGCCGGCGGCGACGATGTCAGCCCAGCGGCGGGATGCGCAGCACCCAGCCCGGCATGATGAGGTCGGGGTTCTTCACCGGCGGGGAATTGGCGGCGACGATCTCGGTGTACTTCGCGCCCTTGCCCTTGCCGTAATGCGCCTCGGCGATCTTCCAGAGGGTGTCGCCCTTCTGCACGGTGTACATCGTGGAGGATGGCGCCTCGCTGTTGACGATCAGGTTGCTCTCCACCTCGCCGACGCCCACCGTATTGCCGAGAGCGAGAATGATGCGCTCCGCCTCCTCGGTCGACATGGCCGGGCCGGACACGCTGACCTTGTCGCCATTGACCGCGACCTGGACGTTGGCAGGCAGACCATGCCCTGCCAGTTCCTTCTGAAGAGTCTCGGCGCTGGCGGCCTGCGCGGGGCTGGCCCCGAAGATCTTGGCGCCCGCATCCTTGATGAATTTGAAAAGTCCCATTGGTTGCCCTCCCGACGGCATGTTTGTGGCGCTATGAAGCACAGCGCGGGCGGAAGGGGCAAGCGCGCCCGTGATCTGCTGGCGCCGACACGGGCCGGGGCGCGCGCCTGACAGTTTCGTGAAGGCCGGCCCCTGTTGCACGGCCCCAAAGAAACCCCATTTCGCGTTGCAACATCGCGGCATCCGGTTTGAACCTTCAGGCCGCCTCGTACGACTACCGTTGGTCCAACCACGCTCCGGAAAGGAGGCACGACATGCTAGGCATACTCGAGGCTCTCCGCGAGACGTTCACGGTCTATCTGGCCGCCGGCGTGATGTTCTCAGCCGCCAGCGTCTGGGCGGCCTTCAAGGCGATGCGGGCCGACGAGCCCCGGCAGGCGCGCGAACGACGCCGCTGAGCGAGTTGCCCGAAGGTCCTCCGGCGGCTAAGGCAGGCGAAGGCGCTCGAGCCTGAGCGTCCCCTTCCGGAGAAACCTGTCCATGTCGCTGTCGCTCGCCGCCGCGCAAACCATCCTGTCCGCGACGCTCGCGGAAGCCCGCGCCAAGGGCATGAACCCCCTCGCCATCGCCATTCTGGACGCGCGCGGCGCGCTCAAGGCCTATGCAGCCGAGGACGGCACCAGCCTCAAGCGCGGCGACATCGCCCGCGGCAAGGCGGCAGGCGCGATCGGACTCGGCGTCGGCTCGCGCGGCATCGCGCGGATGGCCGCGGAGCGTCCCCATTTCATCGCGGCGGCGACGCATGCCATCGGCGGCGCGCTCATCCCCGTCGCGGGCGGCGTTCTGATCCGCGATGCCGGCAATGCCGTGATCGGCGCAATCGGCGTCTCGGGCGACACCTCCGACAATGACGAGATCGCCGCGATGGCCGGCATCGAGGCCGCAGGGCTCAGGGGCGACCCCGGCGCCTGATCCGCCTCGGCGGGTCAGGATCAACGGATCATGGCCGTGACCCGCGGCCACTCCTCCTCCTCGCCGAGCATCTTCTCGCGAAGCTCGGCGATGGCGCCTTCCAGCGGGCGGAAGGCGAACGTCACGCGGCTGCGGCCGGCCGGAACGGCGACGGCGCGGAACAGCGCGTTGGCCTTCAGCAGTTCGACCTCGCGGCCGTCGACGCTCGCCGTCCACCACGGATGCCAGACATCGTTGAGCAGCACGAAGCCTGGACGCGGCGAATCGACCTCGACCACGACCTCCGTGTTGGCGTAGGAGGCGAGCCGCACCAGCGGCGCGCTGCCCTGCCCCGCATGCCCGGCGACCAGCGGCGGATCGTCCGGCGCTGACTCGAGCAGAATGGCCGCGCGCGGATCGAAATCGGACGGGAAGCCCTTCTCCCGCAGCTGCTCGAAATCGGCCAGCTTCCAGTTCTCCACGAACATGGCGCGCGGCAGGGCGGCATGGTTCTCGTAGATGAAGCCGTCGCGCGTGCGCGCCTTAAGCTGCAGGTCGCCGGGCTTTAACGACCTGTCCACCTGCTCGATCGGCACGGCTGAGACAATGTAGCGGAGGCCGAGAAGGTCGGCGAAGGTCGACCGGTAGGAGGGGAACATCGGCGTGAAAGTGCGGTCCTTCGCCTGTCCCATATGGTCGCGCGCGCCGGTCGCCTCGCTGAATTCCGCGAGATGCAGCGGGTTGTAGCCGAAGGCGTGATCGAAATTGTGGATCATGCCGAGATTGGGCCAGTGGAACTCGGTGCCGAGCAATTCCACGCGGTCGCGCCGAGCCGGCTCGCGATGGCCCCGCGCCAGCGCCGCCTTGAGGTAGCCGATCGTGTCGTTGTCGGTGTCCGGCTCCATCACCGCGTAATGCTTGGGCGGCAGGGCAGTCGATTCGTTCGGCCCGTTATTGGCCTTGAGGTCGGCGCCTGCCACCAGCCCCAGCGCCAGCGCAACGGCGAGCGCCCGGCCGGGATGCGCGAGCGCGCCGCCGAACCGCGAAGCAGCCGCGATCAGCCCGACGGCCAGGGCACACCAACCGAGGCCGATCAGGATCGGCCTCGCGGCGGACTGCCCGATGCCGGCCGCGACGAGAGCCGCGATCGCCCCGATGGCGACGACCGCCAGCCCGGTCGCGGCAAGGCGGAGCCGGTCTCCCCGCCAATCCGGCCGCGCGAGCAGCGCATCGAGCGCGAAGCCGCTGAGGAAGGCCATCAGCGCCCCGATCATGAAGGTCGCGTCGGCGGGGCGGCGGAACATGTCGACGCCGGGCGCCCAGTCGAAGAGCAGCGCGAACAGCGGCGTGAAGCTGCCCAGCGCATAGACGACCATCGCCCCCAGCGCGGCGAGCATGAAGCGGGCCTCGGCTTCCATCGCCTTCCAGCCGCGCAGCGCGAAGGCGATCACCGCGATGAGCGGCAGCGCGCCGACATAGACCTGGCCCATGTTCTGCGAGAGCGTGAGGCTGTTCGGCGCCCAGGCCGAGCTCGACGGTCCCCAGAACTCGACCTTGGGGTCGGCCGCTCCGAAGAGGTCGCCGATGAAGGCGGTGAGCAGGAAAGCCGGATGCAGCGAGCCGCGCGCGGCCTCGGCGAAGTCGATCTCGGCCCGGTTCGAGACCTGCGAGAACAGATAGGCGAGCAGGAGCGGACCGGCCACGACCGCGATGCCCGCCACCGCTCCCGTTGCGAGCGCGGGCCAGACCCGCCGAAGCGCCACGAGCGGCGCCCCGTCGCGCAGCAGGTGCCAGAGCGCATAGGCGCTGAGCACGTAGACGCCGAGCAGCGCGATCTGGTCGGGCGTCGCCACCATCAGCCCGGCGGCCAGACCGGCCACGAGGCCGCTGCGCCAGGATCCGTGCCGCAAGGCGCGCGACAGCAGCCAGAGCGCGACGGCGAAGAAGGCAAGGCTGCGCACCTGGCCGATATGCTGGAGCCGCCAGGACGCCGACGCCCCGAAGGCCAGCACCAGCGCCGCCACCGCCTGCGCCGCAGGATGCCAGCCGCGCTCGCGCCCGAACTGCACGACCGCGAAGGCGCCGAACAGCAGCAGGCTCAGCACATACGCATCCATCGCGCGGAAGCTGGGGGCTGCGTCGAAGAGGGCAAGCAGGATGGCAGGAGAGAAGATCAGCGATTGCGGATCGGCGATCTGCGGCGAGCCGCCGAACACGTTGGGGGTCCAGAACGGCGAATCGCCCCGGTGCAGCGCATTGGCCAGGAACTGGATCTGCGCCTGGAAATGCGCCTTCGCGTCGTAGGGAATGGTCACCTCCCCGCTGAGCCAGGGCATGGCGATCCACGCCCAAAGCAGCGCGACGGCGGCAAAGATCGAGAGGTCGCGCAACAGCCGTGCGCGAAGCCGAACCTGATGTGACACGGAAGCGAAGTCCCCGAAGTCCCCAGCCGCGGGTGACGGTCCCGCTTGCCGTGGCTTCTAGACACGATCACGTGAACATCGGCTGAACTGGATGCGCGAATGGCGCTGCATGCGACGCGATCTTGCCGCAAGGGCCGCCGCAATTCAGCGCCGCGCCCTCACCCATTCGGCCAGCGCCCGCCGTTCGTCGGCGGTGATCTCGGTCAGGTTGTTGGGCGGCATGGCGTGCGTCAGCACCGCCTGCATGCGGATCGCATCCTTCTGCAGGGCGATGCGCTCCGGGCTGTCGAGCAGCACGCCCTTCGGCGCGATCTGGATGCCGGCCCAGCCCGGCGTCTCGGCATGGCACATCGAGCAGCGGCCTGTGATGATGTCCGCCACGTGCGCCGGCGGCAGCGCCAGCCCTGCGAGCTGCACGCGCTGGACGTCGCGCTCCTTCAGGCCCAGCCGCTCGCGCCCGCCGGGCGAGGAGGCCATCGCCACCCAGAAGGCGAGCCAGACGGCAAGAGCGGCCACGGCCCAGGCCCACCACGGCGATTTGGCATGGTCCATGTGCCTCACATTGTAGAAATGCCGGATCAAGGCGCCTGCCACGATCACCAGCGCCGTGATGACCGGGATGACGGCGTTGTTGGCGTAGGTGACCGGATAGTGGTTCGCCAGCATCATGAACACCACCGGCAGGGTGATGTAGTTGTTGTGGGTCGAGCGCTGCTTGCCGATCTTGCCGTATTTCGGGTCCGGCGTTCGGCCGGCGATGAGGTCCGCCACCACCTTGCGCTGGTTGGGGATGATGACCATCAGCACGTTGCCGGCCATCATCGTCGCCATCAGCGCGCCGATGTGGATCATCGCGCCGCGACCGGAAAACACCTGCGAGAACGCGAAGGACATCGCCACGACGAAGCCGAAGCCGAACAGCGCCAGCCAGTTGTCGTTCCGCGCCAGCGGCGAGCGGCACAGCCCGTCATAGACCGCCCAGCCGAGCGCCAGCGAGCCGATGCCGATCAGCGCGGCCTGCCATTTCGGCAGCGTCATCACCGCCGGGTCGATCAGGTAGAGCTCTGCCTGCGCGTAATAGATCCAGACCAGCAGGAAGAACCCCGAAAACCATGTCCAGTAGGCCTGCCATTTGTGCCAGGTCAGCTCGGCCGGCATCGCCTCCGGCGCCACCGTGTACTTGGTCATCGCGTAGAAGCCGCCGCCATGGACCTGCCAGGACGCGCCGTGGACCCCCTTGGGCGCGCCTGGCACGGGCCTCAGCGAGGCATCCAGGTGCATGAAGAAGAACGACGACCCGATCCATGCGATGCCGGCGATGACATGCAGCCAGCGCAGCAGCAGCGAGCCCCATTCGAGGAGATAAGCGTCAAGCATGGAGGCGGCTCACGGCGCTGCGGCATCGATCGGCGAGACCGTGCTTCTGAATGATGCGCCTGCAATCGCCGCGCCATCGGGACATGCGCATGCGCGCCTCCTTGAGGATCCATGGCTGTGACGTATAACAAGCGCGAGCCCCCGCACAATCCGACTGGAGCCGCCGCCATGGGCCGCCTCTCAACGCATGTTCTCGACACGGTCAAGGGCGGTCCCGCGCGCGGCGTCCGGATCACGCTCACCCGGTTGGACGGCGCCTCGCGCGAGCCCTTGAAGGCGGTCCTGACCAATGCCGATGGCCGCACCGACGAGCCGCTGCTGATCGGCGACAGCTATCGCCCCGGCCGCTATGAGCTCGAATTCCACATGGGCGATTATTTCGCGGCGGCCGGTGCCGCTCAGGCCAGCCCGCCCTTCCTCGACGTGGTGCCGATCCGCTTCACCATCGCCGAGGCGGACGGCCATTATCACGTGCCGCTGCTGTGCTCGCCATGGGCCTATTCGACTTACAGGGGAAGCTGATCGCCATGTCTCTCTTCAATCCGGCGACGGCGCCATACCCGCGCGACCTGATCGGCTATGGCCGCAACCCGCCCCACGCCGCCTGGCCGGGCGACGCGCGCATCGCCGTGCAGTTCGTCATCAATTACGAGGAAGGCGGCGAGAACTGCATCCTGCATGGCGACGCGGCGTCAGAGGCCTTCCTGTCGGAAATCGTCGGCGCGGCTGCCTGGCCCGGCCAGCGGCATATGAACATGGAGTCGATCTACGAGTACGGCTCGCGCTCAGGCTACTGGCGCCTGTGGCGGCTGTTCACCGAGCGGGCCATGCCGGTCACGGTCTACGGCGTCGCGACCGCGATGGAGAAAGCGCCCGATGTCGTCGCCTCGATGAACGAGGCCGGCTGGGAGATCGCGACACACGGCCTCAAATGGATCGACTACCGCGACTACGCCCCCGAGGACGAGCGCGCCCATATCCTCGAGGCCATCCGCATCCACCGCGAGGTCGCCGGCAGCCGCCCGCTGGGCTTCTACCAGGGACGCTGCTCGGCCAACACGCTGACGCTGGCGATGGAGGAAGGCGGCTTCCTCTACACGGCCGATTCCTATTCGGACGAGTTGCCCTACTGGATCCAGGGCCCGCGCGGGCCGCAGCTCATCACGCCCTATACGCTCGACTCCAACGACATGCGCTTCGCGACGCCGCAAGGCTTCAACAGCGGCGACCAGTTCTTCGCCTATCTCAAGGACAGCTTCGACCTGCTCTATGCCGAGGGCGAGACCGCGCCGAAGATGATGTCCATCGGCCTGCATTGCCGGCTGGTGGGGCGGCCTGGCCGCGCCGCCGCCCTCGCCCGCTTCCTCGACTACGTCCGGTCCCATGACCGCGTCTGGGTCGCGACGCGCCTCGACATCGCCCGCCACTGGGTCCGCCATCATCCGCCAGCGGGCGGCTACGTGCCCTCGGCCCTCTCTCCTGCGCTATTCATGGAACGTTTCGGCGGCGTCTGGGAGCACTCGCCCTGGGTGGCGGAAGCGACGCTCGCTGGCGGCATCACCGCAGCAATGGACAGCGCGGAGGGGCTACATGCGGCGATGGCGAAGGCCATGCGCGCCGGCGGGCCGGAGCGCCAGCGCGAGCTCGTGCTCGCCCATCCCGATCTGGCCGGCAAGCTGGCCGCGGCCCGGCAGCTGACGCCCAACTCCGCCGACGAGCAGGCCTCGGCCGGGCTCGACGCGCTGACGGTGGAGGAGAAGGCGCGCTTCACGGCGCTGAACGACGCCTACAAGGCGCGATTCGGCTTTCCCTTCATCCTCGCCGTGAAGGGGCGCGACAAGGCCGACATCCTCTCCAACTTCGAGCGCAGGCTGAACCATTCGGCCGACCAGGAGTTCTTGACTGCGTTGGACCAGATCGAACGAATTGCGCTGCTGCGGTTGAGGAATTTGATCGCCTGATCGCATGAAGGCGATTGCGGCTCGGGCGCATTTATGGTCCGAAGCGGGCTGTATGCATGACATCGAAGGCACTATCCCCCACATGACGACGTCAATCCTGCGGGCCGCGCGGCCCGCAAATGAAGATGCGCTTCCCCGCCGCCGCCTGCTCGCGCTCGGCCTTGGCGGCGCGGCCGCCGCCCTGATGGGCGCCTGCGCCCCGATGCGCCCCATGGCCGACCTGCCGATCATGCCGGGCCGCCGCGGGCTGGGGGACGAGTTTGACCCGGCGCTGATCTATGGCGCAATCGAGGAAGAGCGGTTCCCGCTCGATCCGGTCGATCTGTCCGAGATCGGCGACGAGTATCTGCGCACGCTGGTCGAGTATCCCGTCGCCTTCGCGCCGGGCACGATCGTGGTTCACACGGCGGACAGGCATCTCTACCTCACCCGGGCCGGCGGCATGGCGATCCGTTACGGCGTCGGCGTCGGCCGCGAGGGCGCCACATGGCGCGGGCGCGCCGTCGTGGGCCGCAAGGCCGACTGGCCAGGCTGGACCCCCACCGCGAACATGATCCGCCGCGATCCCGAGAAGAACGGGCCCTGGGCCGGCGGCATGCCGGGCGGGCCTGACAACCCGCTCGGCGCCCGCGCGCTATACCTCTACAGCGGCAACCGCGACACGATGTACCGCATCCACGGCACCAACGAGCCGTGGAGCATCGGGCAGAACGTCTCGAGCGGCTGCATCCGCCTGATCAACCACGACAT
>JAIXZF010000369.1 GCA_027489835.1 Hyphomicrobiales bacterium | reverse complement strand
GTTCAGGCCGGCCCGCGCCGCCCCCTCAAGCAGCCGGCGCGGCCTCGGCCTCGTCCTTCGCGGCGCCGATGAACCCGCCCGATTGGCGCGCCCAGAGCCGGGCATAGAGCCCGCCGCGGGCGATCAGCTCCTGATGGGTCCCCTGGTCGACGATCCGGCCCCTGTCCATGACCACCAACCGGTCCAGCGCCGCGATGGTCGAGAGCCGGTGCGCGATGGCGATGACGGTCTTGCCGGCCATCAGGCGGCCGAGCTGTTCCTGAATCGCGGCCTCGACCTCCGAATCGAGCGCGGAGGTGGCTTCGTCCAGGACGAGGATGGGCGCGTCCTTGAGGATCACCCGCGCGATCGCGATGCGCTGGCGCTGGCCTCCAGAGAGCTTGACGCCCCGTTCGCCGACGCGCGCCTCGTAGCCGGTGCGTCCTTCGGAGTCGACGAGCCCGAGGATGAAGTCGTGCGCCGAGGCGGCCCTGGCGGCGGCCACGATGTCCGCCTCGCTCGCGCCGGGCCGGCCATAGGCGATGTTCTCGCGGATCGAGCGGTGCAGGAGCGAGTTGTCCTGCGTCACCGTGGCGATGGAGGCGCGCAGGCTGTCCTGGCTGACGGCCGCGATGTCCTGCCCGTCGATCGAGATGCGCCCGGATTGCACGTCGTAGAGCCTGAGCAGCAGGTTGATCAGCGTAGACTTGCCTGCCCCCGACGGACCGATCAGCCCGATCCGCTCGCCGGGCGCGATGGCGAGGTCCAGCCCGTCGAACAGGCCCTTGTCCTTGCCGTAATGGAAGCCGACCTTCTCGAAGGCGATCGCGCCCCCCGCCACCGCGAGCGGCCGGGCGGCGGCTGCGTCGACGAGCGCATGCGGCTTGGCGATCGTCTCCATGCTCTCCCTGATCGTGCCGATGTCCTCGAAGATCGCCCGCACCTGCTGGATGACCCAGCTCGACATCTGCACCAGCCTGAGCACGAGGCCGATGCCGGCCGCGATCTCGCCCGCCGTCATCAGTCCGCGCGACCACAGCCAGAGCGAGACGCCGGACGCGACCACGATCAGCAGGCTGTTCATGGTCTGCAGCACGACGCTGACGACGGTGATGAGCCGGGTCAGGTCGAGGAAGGTGGAGGCCCACGTCGCCAGCGCCTGACGCACGGAGGAGCGCTCGGCGTCGCCCCGCGCGAAGAGCTTCACCGTCATGATGTTGGTGTAGCTGTCGACGATGCGGCCCGTTGCCGCCGAGCGCGAGTTGGAATTGATCTCCGACCGGGCGGTGGCGCGCGGCACGAAGTAGCGCACCAGGAAGCCGTAGCCGATCATCCATGCGAGCACGGGAAGCATCAGCCAGATGCTGACCGTGCTGAAGAAGCCGATCGCCACCCCCGCGAAGACCAGCACGTACCACATGTCGTCGATGGTCTCGACCGTGACGGCCCGGACCGACTGCCCAGCCTGGATGACCCGCGAGGACAGCCGGCCTGCGAAATCGCCCTGGAAATAGCTCAGCGAATGGCCGAGCGTGTAGACATGGCTTCGCCAGCGGATGCGGTTCGTCAGCTGCGGAACCACTACCTGGTCCACCACCGCGTGGTTGGCGAAGTAGACGAGGGGCCTGATCACCAGCAGCAGGAAGGCGAAGCCAGCCAGCAGCCATGCATGCTCGGAGAACACCACCTCCGGTGGATTCTTGGCGATCAGGTCGATCAGCCAGCCGAGGAGCACGTAGAGCGAGGCCTCGATCAGGCTGAAGGCGAAGGCGGTGAGCAGCATCACCAGGAACCAGCCGCGCATCTCGCGGATGTGGTACCAGATGAAGCGCCATACCGTGTCGGGCGGAGCGGTGCGTTCGTCGAACGGCGCGAACACGTCGACCCGCGTTTCGAGCCAGCGGAACAGGCGGCTGAGCATGGGCCTCTCCTGTCCTCAGGCTGGGGCGATGGGCGAACGGGCTGGTTACCCGAGCGCTTCAACGCCGCCAAGGCCTCCCCGGTTCACGCTTTGGTGGCCAAAAGCGGATCGGGGTGCCGCCTTTGGCAAACGCGTGGGTTGCGTTAGAACGGGGCCATGCCGCGTCTCGCCCTTTTCCAGCCGGACATCCCGCAGAATGCCGGCACCGTGATAAGGCTCTGCGCCTGCCTCGGCGTGGCGGTGGACATCATCGAGCCGGCGGGCTTCGACGTGTCCGACCGCAATTTCCGCCGCGCCGGCATGGATTATCTTGAGCGCGCCGCCGTGGCGCGGCATGACGGCTTCGCAGCTTTCGAGGCATGGCGCGTCCGCTCGGGCCACAGGCTGGTGCTGGTCGAGACCGATGGAGCCTGCCCCTACACCGAGTTTCGCTTCGAGGACCGGGACATACTGGTCCTCGGCCGCGAATCCGCCGGGGTCACGCCGGCGGTTTATGCCGCTGCGGATGCGAGCGTCGTGATCCCGCAGCAGCCCGGATTGCGCTCGATCAATGTCGCCGCGGCGGCGGCCATGGTTCTTGGCGAGGCGCTCCGGCAGACCACGAGGTTTCCTGCAATGGCCGGGCCTCGCGCCCTTGAGAAGGAGGACCGGCCATGAGTTCTGCGGCAAGCAACGCCATGAGCCAAGCCATGATGCAGCGCGAGGCGCGTCCGGCCGACCCGGCGGCGGCGCTGGCGGCGGCCGAAACGATGAAGCCCCGCGCCCGCGAGATCTTCGAGGCGCTGCGCGACCGCATTTGCGCGGCCTTCGAGCAGATCGAGGACGAGTGCGCCGGCCCCTTTCATGCCGATGCGCCAGCAGAGCCCGGCCGCTTCGTCCGCACCCCTCACCAGCGCACCAATCATGACGGCTCGCCCGGCGGCGGCGGCGTGATGTCGATGATGTCGGGCCGCGTCTTCGAGAAAGTGGGGGTGCATGTCTCGACCGTGTTCGGCACGTTCCAGCCCGAGTTCGCGGCGCAGATTCCCGGCGCGTCCGACGATCCGCGCTTCCACGCCACGGGCATCTCGCTGATCGCCCATCCGTGGAATCCGAACGCGCCGACGGTCCACATGAACACGCGCTTCGTGGTGACCACGCGGCCGTGGTTCGGCGGCGGCGCCGACCTCACCCCCGTTCTGGTGCGCCGGCGCACGCAGGAGGACCCCGACAGCGCGCATTTCCACGCTGCGATGCGGGCCCCGTGCGAGGCGCACGGCGTCGACTACGCCGCCTACAAGGCCTGGTGCGACGAGTACTTCTTCCTCAAGCACCGCAACGAGCCGCGCGGCATCGGCGGTATCTTCTATGACTATCGCTGGACCGGCGACCCGGAGGCCGATCTCGCCTTCACGCGCAGCGTCGGCCTCGCCTTCCTCGACGCCTACCTGCCGGTCCTGCGGCGCAACATGTCGACGCCCTGGACCGAGGCCGACCGCCTCGAGCAGCAGGTCAGGCGCGGGCGCTACGTCGAATACAACCTGCTCTACGACCGCGGCACGATCTTCGGGCTCAGGACTGGCGGCAATGTCGACGCCATCCTGTCCTCGATGCCGCCGACGGTGCGCTGGCCCTGAGCGCGCGGCGCGTGCGGCAAGATGCGGCGCTGTCGCAATGGCGACATCATCCGCCGGTCTGGTGCGGCTCCCACCAACAGGAGCCTGCACCATGAGTTTCTCCAAGGGCGAAATCGTCGCCCTCAAATCCGGCGGCCCCGCCCTGACCGTCGTCTCGGTCGACGGCGAAGCGGTGACCTGCCTGTTCTTCTCGGACGAGATCGGCGAGTTCAAGCTGACGCTCATCCCCGCCTTCGCGCTCGAATCCTACGGTGACGAGGAGGAGGAAGGCGAAGAGGAAGAAGAGGACGAGGCGCCGGCCGAGGAAGAGCCCTCCGCGCCCGCCAAGGGCCGCAAGCGTTCCTGATCCTCGTCGATGCCGGCTCGCCCTCGCGGCGCGCCGGCTGCCGGCTCTTGACGCGCGCCGCGCTTCTGCTCCCATGTCGGCATGGCCTCGAAACCCGCCAAGCCAACCGCACAGGCCACCCTCGTCACGGAGCGCCGCATCGCGCGCTCGGCAGCCGAGAAAGCCACCGAATCGCTGCGCGAGAAGATCGTCGTCGCGCTGGTCGGCTTCGTGCTCACCGGCGTGATCGGCACGGTGCTGACGACGTGGATCCAGCAGCGCGGCTGGGCCTGGCAGAACCGCGTCGCCAAGATCGAGAAGGACACCGAGAACGCGATCGCGACCTACCGCTCGACCTCGGACCTCATCAACGCCCGCTGGCACGCCACCTACCGCATGGTCCGCGCCATCGAGCGCGGGGCGAGCGGCGAGGGCTGGACCGCCGCCCGCGCGGCCTTCGACGCCGCCGATCGCGACTGGGCGCTGCGCTATTCCAATGTGGCGCGCGAGATCGAGTTCTTCGTCGACACGCCCTTCGGCATCGACCCCTCCGAGGCGCTGAAGCGCGTCTGGGGCCTGACCTGCGACACCTACGCCCTGCGCGGCGCGCCGGGAACGGTGGTGGACACGCGCTCGGCGCGAGTCGTGCTCGAGGTCATCAACCACTGCCATGGCGTGACGAAGGACGAGCTGGAACGTCTCGCCGACGCGCGCGGCGAGGTCGCGCCGCCCGCCGATCCGCGGCTGACCGCGCCGCTCTACCGCAGGCTCGACCACCTCTATCGCACCAACGACGCCCTGCGCTGCGTGATCTTCGAGCGCGCGCTGGCGGTGCGGGAGGCGGTGGGCTCGGAATCGTACTGGAGCACGTTCTTCGGCGTCGGCGCGCCGCGCTATGCCCCGACCGCGAAGGATCAGGCCTGCCCGGGCGGCTGAGCTTTCGCCTCCGCCACGGCCCGTTGCAGGCACTCCTGCTTCTGCGCCTCGTCGTCCGGGAAGCCGGCCTCCGCCCAAAGCGTCAGCGCCCGCTCGACCGCGGCGCCGACGGCCCGGCCCGGCGGCAGGCCGAGCTCCAGCGCCTGCGCGCCACGGAACGGCGCTTGTGGAATCGGCAGAGAGGCGAGGTCGCGAGCATGCTCGGGTCCGAGCTCCAGCGCCCGCGCCGCCAGCGCGTCATGGACGGCGGCAGCGCCATGGGCAAGCCCGGTGACCTGCACCGCATGCGGCATGGGCGAGGCGTCGCCCCAGAGCGTCAGCACGTCCGCAAGGCGCTCGAGCCGGCCGCGCTCGGCGCCCGACAGCCTCAGCCTGTCCGCGGCGGCGAGGGCAAGTGCCCGGTCGGGCGCGATCAGCGCGCCGAGCCTCGTCATCGCGTCGCTTCCGGGGAAGCTCGCGACGGCGGCTGCGAAGCGCCTCGGATCGGCCGGGATGCCGGGAGCCGCCTCGGCCCAGATGCCGCTGGCCACGAGGTGAGGCACGGCATCCGCCGCGCCGCGCGCCGCCAGCAGCTTGACGAGTTCGGCCCTGATCCGCTCGGAGGACAACCGCGCCAGCCCGCCCCTGAGCGCGACCGACGCCGCGAGGCCATCGGGGTCGGGCGGAACCTCCCCATATTCGGCGTGAAATCGGAAGAACCGCAGGATGCGCAGGAAATCCTCGCGGATCCTCTGTTCCGGATCGCCAATGAAGCGTACCTTGCGCGCGCCGATGTCCGCGATGCCGCCCGCATAGTCGTGCACGCGTCCGTCCATCGAGAGCGAGAGCTGGTTGATTGTGAAGTCGCGCCTCAGCGCGTCCTCCTCGAAGCTGTCCGAAAAGGCGACCACGGCATGGCGCCCATCGGTCTCGACGTCCCGGCGCAGCGTGGTGACCTCGAAGGGCCTGCCCCCCGCGATCACGGTCACGGTGCCGTGCGCCAGCCCTGTGGGCGCGACCTTGAGCCCGGCAGCCCTGGCGCGCGCCATGACCGCCTCGGGCTTCAGGCTCGTGGCGAGGTCGAGATCGGTGGCCGGCAGCCCCATCAGCGTGTTGCGCACGGCCCCGCCCACCAGGCGCGTCTCGCCACCATCGCCGTTGAGCAGGTCCAGCACCCGCCGGAGCTCCGGCCGCGCGAGAAGATCCGCGAACGCCTCGTCCGCGCCCGGCGGCGACGGCTGGCTCATGGCCGGTCGTTGAAGCGGCCTGGCACCAGCCGGTCGCCTTCCATGTGGGGAGGCACGTATGCACCGGTGTGCCGGTCCGCACTCAGCCCAGCCGCGACGATCGAGGCGATGCCGAGCATGATGCCGGCGACGGCCAGCCCGAACTTCCAGCCGCTCCAGTGCGCGATGTCGAGCGGGTTGCGTTTGGTGGCGATCAGCCAGGTGGCGAACACCAGGAAGGGAAGGACGAAGAGGAGGATCTCTTCAATCAAGTTGCGCAACATGAAGCGTGGTCCTATCGGCGCTGAAACCGGCGCCCACGAGCCGGTCGTGCAAATTGCGCAGGATGCCCGCAGTCGCGCCCCAGATGTAGCGCTCGCCGAACGGGATAGCATAGTAGCTGCGATGGCGTCCCTTCCATTCCCGCCCGTCGCGGCGATGATTGGCCGCATCCATCAGGAAGGACAGCGGCGCCTCGAAGGCGTCGTCCACCTCCGCCGGGTTGAGCGACAGCGCGAAGGGCGCGCTCACCGCGGCCACCACGGGCACGATCCGGTAACCGGTGCCGGTGAGGTAGGCGTCGAGATAGCCGAGCGGGCGCACCTGGCTGCGGTCGAGCCCGATCTCTTCCTCGGCCTCGCGCAGCGCGGCGTCCAGCGCCGACGCGTCGCTTTCGTCGATCCGTCCGCCCGGAAAGGCGATCTGTCCCGAATGGTTGCGCAGGGACGCCGAGCGAACGGTCAGCAGCACGCTCGCCCCTTCCGGCCGCTCGATGACGGGCACCAGCACGGCGGCGGGCTTCAGCATTGCCTCGTCGGGCAGGTCCAGCCCGTCGTCCAAGTCGAAATCGGAACGCGGCCGTTCGATCAGGTCGCCGAGCCGGGGCGTCTCGCTGCGGAGCGCGCGCTCGGCGAGGGAGAGGAAGCGCGCGAATCCGATCTCGCTCACGCCAGCCCCTCTATGCCCGCGGCCGGCATCACGGGATGGAAGCGGCCGCCCGCCATCACGCCGAACATCGCCTCGCCCCCCTCGTCCCGAACGTCGCCCAGCGCCAGAAGATCATAGGTCAGCGCCCGCGTCACGCGCGCCTCGAGGCCCCGGCGCACATGGACATAAGGCCGCACCCCGTCATCCTCGGTGCGTGCGAAGCGCAGACTGTGCTCGGCGTCCACCGTCACGAGGTCGTCGACATTGGTCCGGAACGAGAGCGACCGCGCCTCCCCGTGGCCGTCGACCGCCATTTCGACCGCCTGGAACGGCGCGTCCTCGACGATGACGCCGAGCTTCTCCACGGGCGTGACGAGGAAGTAGCGCCCCTCCTCCAGCTTCAGCACGCCCGAGAACAGCTTCACCAGAGCAGGCCGCCCGATCGGCGAGCCGTTGTAGAACCAGCGCCCGTCGGCGGCGATGCGCATGTCGATGTCGCCGC
>JAIXZF010000307.1 GCA_027489835.1 Hyphomicrobiales bacterium | reverse complement strand
GCATGCTCTCGGGCGGCGAACGCAACCGCGTGCACCTCGCCAAGATGCTGAAGAGCGGCGCGAACCTCCTGCTGCTCGACGAGCCCACCAACGACCTCGACCTCGACACGCTGCGCGCGTTGGAGGAGGCCCTGGAAGACTACGCCGGCTGCGCCGTCATCATCAGCCACGACCGTCGCTTCCTCGACCGCATCGCAACCCACATCCTCGCCTTCGAGGGCGACAGCCATGTGGAATGGTTCGAGGGCAACTTCCAGGATTACGAGGAAGACAAGAAGCGCCGCCTGGGCGTGGACAGCGTGAACCCGAAGCGCGTGACGTACAAGAAGTTCACGCGGTAAGGACTTCCGCCTTGCGCATGCCTGCCTGAACTGCCGCTTTCATGTTCATGAAGGATTGTTCTGCTTCGATGGCCGCTTTTTATGGTGAGCCGAATAGCGTTCAACTTCGTCGGCAAGATTGTGTCTGTCGCAATACGGCATAATTGACAGGCCATCAGCGGAACTTCATTGTCTGCGAAGACAAGGAGTCCGTCCATGCCAACGATCGGCGTGCCTGCGCAGAACCTGACGCAAGGCTTCTATACCAAGTCGCTCAGCGTGCTTGGCCTGCCGATTCTGGGCAGCAACAATGTCGATGACCGCGCCCTGTTCGCCACTTTCGAGGTCGTCGGCAACCTGATCGTGAACAACGCGGCTCTCGTCGGAACCATGACAGGCGGCGCAGCGCGGCTCGTGATCATCGGCGCGAGGACCACGGACACCCTCGGTCAGGCCAACACCTTCGCCGCTTGGGAGGAACGGCTGACCGACCTTCCGGAGTTCGCCTTCCTGCGCGGCACGACGACCTTCGACGGCCGGCCCTGGGAGCCGGTTCGCGGCGCGGGCGGCACCATCGGCAATCCGGCCGCGGCCTTCGGCGAGGAGAACATCCTTCGCTTCGCCAATGATCCTTATGGCGGCCAGCAGTCGATCCTGGTGCACGAATTCGCCCATTCGCTGATGAACATCGGCTGGCAAGGGCCACTGGCCAACTTCACGGCGCAGTGGCAGGCCGCCTTCGACAACGCCGTCGCCGGCAACCTGTGGAGCGGGCTCTATGCACGGAGCAACACGGCAGAGTATTTCGCCGAGCTGACGCAGATCTACTTCAATGTGAAGCAGCCGCAGGGCGCAGGCATTCCGACCACGCGCGACGGCCTGATGACCTATGATCCCGTGGCGTACAACACGCTCACGAACCTGTTCCGGAACGATGGCTGGAAGCCGGGGGATTTCTTCGGCACGGATGCCGCCAACACGTTTGCAGGAACGGCGAATGCGGACGTGATGCTCGGCATGGGCGGCGGGGACACGCTCAATGGCAATGACGGCGCGGACCATCTCTATGGTGGAGCCGGCATCGACGTGATCGCCGGCGGCGCTGCCGCCGACCGCCTGTTCGGCGAGGACGACAACGACCAACTCGACGGCGGCCTTGGCTACGACACGATCGACGGCGGGGCCGGCATCGACGAGTCCTCCTATGCCAACGAAACCCTCGCCGTCGCCGCCAACCTGTTCAGCGGCCTCGTCGTCCAGCGTTCGGGCCAACCGGATTTCGCGGTCGACACGCTGCTCCTGATCGAGAATTTGCGCGGTGGCTCCGGCGCCGACTTCCTGATCGGCGACAACATTGCGAACCGCCTCGAGGGCGGCCTGGGGGCCGACAACCTCTGGGGCTATGGCGGCAATGACACGCTGATCGGAGGCGACGGCAGCGACGTTCTGGTTGGCGGGGACAATGACGACTCCCTTGAGAGCGGCATCGGTCAGGATTGGCTTTACGGGCAGGGCGGTGTGGATACATTGCGCGGCACGGATGCGGCGGCCAACGCCTTCAATGTGCTTGTCGGCGGCGACGGCGACGACATCCTGATCGCCGGGCCGACCGGCTTCGATTATTTCTACGGCGGCGACGGCGTCACAGGCGGCGGCAATGACAGCTTCGTCATCGCGGCGAATTCGGGCATCAAGGTGATGAACGACTTCGAGGCCGGCGGCGTCAACGACGCAGTCCGGCTGCTGGGCACGGCGATCACATCCTTCGGGCAGGCGCAGACGAACCTCAGCTTCTCCGGCACCATCAACGGCACGGTGCTGGTGGTGGATGCCAGCACCCAGGTGTGGTTCCTCGGCCGGCAGCCCGATCAGCTGACGGCGGCTGATTTCCTGTTCGCCTGAGCCAGGCGAGACCGCCCTCGCGCGCTGCCTCGCGGCGCGCTGTCGAGTGCACGAGCCTTCAGGGAAGCGCCGGGCCGCATCGGCGCTGCGCCGAGTTGGCCAGTTCTCGGCGGCGTGAGGCTGGGTCCCGGTTTCCAGAGATCGCCGCGCACATCCCGGAGACCCGCGCATCGGGGCCTGTCCACAGTGTCACAGGCAGCGCTAGCCAATGGGGCAGGCGCGTCGAAGACGGAATCTTGTCGATCGCCGGCATGACGTTACGCGCGAGAGAGCAAGCCAGACGTCGCTGGCGCCGCTTGCGATGGCTGTCTATGGTCAAGGCTTCCGTTGGGTTCGTTCCGCAGGACCTTCTGGTTTGACTCAGGCAAGTTTGCTCCGGAAGGCTCATCACCATGGCGACGTTCACAGGCTCCGGCAACGACGACATCGCCCTCCCTCCCGTTACGCTCGCTGGCTTTACCGGCGGCACGGCAGCCGAGTTCTTCGACAGCATCGGGGACGTCATCAATGCCCTGGGCGGCAATGATTTCATTTTCGCCGGCAGCGGCAGTGACACCATCACCGGCGGCGCCGGCAATGACAACCTGATCGGCAACGCCGGCTTCGATGTCTTCGTCTACAACGCGGCCACGGAAATCGGCAGCGACACCATCGATGGCGGTACCGACGTCAACACCCTGCGCGTGACCTTCAGCGCGCCCGCCGATTTCCGCACCGCCAATATCGCCACAAGCGGCACGACCTCGATCGACCGGCTGGAACTGACCAGCGCCGGGGGCTCGTATGTCGGGTTCAACGGCTCGCAGGTCAGCGGCACAGGTGTCAGCACGACGCTGGCCATCACCGGCTCGGCCGGCGATGACAAGGTGCAGTTTTTCTCGGTCAGCGGCACGTTCAGCCTCGCCGGTTTCTCGTTTACGTCGTGGAGCGCTTCGGACCGGATCTACATCAACGCCTCCGCATCGGCGAGGATCACCGGCACCAGCCAGATTGATAACATTATCACCAGCAGCGGTAGCGACACGGTCAATGCCGGGTTGGGCGACGACATCATCGTCGGCAGCGCCGGCGCCGACAGTTTAAGCGGCGGGGGTGGCAATGATATCTTCAGTTTTGACACGCTGTCGGAGCTCGCCGGCGATACGATCGACGGCGGCGCCGACAGCGGCGGCTTCCAGGATTCCCTTCAGCTCTCCGCAGGCACGGCCGACCTGCGGAGCGTCGTGTTTCAGTCGACAGGTACGACGTCGATTGAACGGATTACGCTGTTCGGAGGCGGACATAACATCATCCTGAACGCCAGCCAGTTCAGCGCCACGGGCCTTGCGATCGCTCTGGCCCTGCAGGGGGATGGTGCCGACGCCGACATCGTCACCATCAACAACGCCAGCGGCAGCTTCAACGCGAGCGCGTTCAGTTTTTCGACGTGGAACGCCGCCGTTGACCGGGTGGCCATCAACGCCTCCGCATCCGCGAACATCACGGGAACCGGCCAGGCCGACAGCCTCACCGGCAGCGGCGCGGACGACACGCTCACTGGAGGCAACGGCAACGACACATTGAACGGCGGGGCCGGTTCCGACACGCTCGATGGCGGCGCAGGCACCGACACCAACGTCTACAGCTTCTACAACCAGCCGGTCGTCTGGAACATGGCCACCGGCGCAGTCACTTTCTTCACCACCGGCGGCCTTTTCAACGGTACGGAAACGGCTGTCAATTTCGAAAATGCCGTCATGGGCGATGGCAACGATTCCATCACCGGCAGTGCCAGCGACAACAGCATCACCGGCGGCGGCGGT
Source organism: Hyphomicrobiales bacterium (assembly GCA_027489835.1). Taxonomy (GTDB): domain Bacteria; phylum Pseudomonadota; class Alphaproteobacteria; order Rhizobiales; family Beijerinckiaceae; genus Allobosea. The sequence continues at coordinate 4,920 of JAIXZF010000307.1, read as the reverse complement.
GACGACACCATCGAAGGCGGGCTCGGCAACGACACGCTCGATGGCGGGGCTGGCACCGGCGATATCATCAGCGCCGCTGGCTTCATCGCCACCTCCGGAACCACCGGCGTCACGATCAACCTCGGCACGCAAGGCACGGCCCAGAACACCGGGGCGGGCACCGACACCTTCAGCAATTTCGAGGGCGCGACCGGCTCTGCCTTCGACGACAGGCTCTTCGGCGGCGCTGGTGCTGACACGCTGCGCGGCGGCGCTGGCAATGATGAGTTTTCCGGAGCTGGTGATATCGATCAAGTTTTCGGCGACGCTGGAAATGACCTGATCGGTCTGAATCATTTTTCTCCGGTTGCTGTCGGGGAGGTTCTTGACGGTGGGGCTGATACCGACCTATTGGCCATTTTCGGAAACAATCTCGCCACATTCGACCTGCGCGACGATACGGTCGTCAACTTCGAGACGTTGTATCTCTCGAGTGGTTTTGGCGGCGGTGCCACGGTCCAGTTCCTCGCCAGCCAGTTCAGCCAGTTCACCACGCTGACGGCGGAGGCTCATGCCGGGCAGACCATCCGGATCGAGATCGATATGGGTGCCGCGACACTTCTCGACCTCTTCGGGCTCGATGTTGCCTCGCTCAACCAGCCGAATGACCGCTTCATCGTCACAGGCGATGGTGACAATGACACCATTTACGGCTCGGCGCTGGGCGACAGCATCATCGGCAATGGCGGCGCGGATGATTTGCGCAGCAATGGTGGCAATGACACCATGGAGGGCGGCACTGGCAACGACCTGTTCGACGGCGGGGACGGTGCCGATCGTCTGATCGGCGGTGCTGACAACGACAGTTTCATCTACCGGACGGTGTCGGAACTGGCTGGCGACACCATTGATGGCGGTGCTGATTCTGGCGGTTTCAAAGACGGGATACAGGTTGGGTACGCTGGCATCGCTGATTTCTCCGGGGTTGTCATCGCCTCGACGGGTTCGACATCTGTCGAACGCCTTTCCCTTTTCTATTCAGGCCATGATGTGATCTTCAATGCCAGCCAGTTCAGCAACGTGGGCATATCAACCTCGCTGGTGATTCAGGGTGACGACAGCGGCGCCGATCTTGTTCGCATCAACAACATCAGCGGAAGCTTCAGCGCAGGCAGCTTCGGATTCTCCATCTGGAACGCTGCCGTCGACCGGATGGTTCTCAATGCCTCCGGTGCCGCCACCATCACCGGCTCATCCAGCGCAGACAGCATCAATGGCTCCGCCGCAGCGGACAATCTGACCGGCGGCGGCGGCAACGACACGATCAATGGCGGAGGCGGCATCGACACGGCCTCCTACGCCGCGGATACGCAGATCGTGGCTGCCAATCTGTTCAGCGGCCTCGCCGTGCAGAATGCGGGTCTGCCGGGCGCCCTGTTCGACACACTCATCAACATCGAGAACGTCATCGGCGGCACAGGCGATGACTTCATTGTCGGCAACGATGTCGCAAACCGGCTCGAGGGTGGCTTCGGCAACGACAACCTCTGGGGTTTCGGCGCCAACGACACGCTGATCGGCGGGGACGGCAACGACATCATCGTCGGCGGCGACAATGACGACTCGCTCGAAAGCGGCATCGGGCAGGACTGGCTTTACGGCCAGGGCGGTGCGGATACCCTGCGCGCCACGGACGCGACGGCGAACGCCTTCAACGTGCTGGTGGGCGGCGACGGCGACGACACGCTGATCGGCGGGCCGACCGGCTTCGACTACTTCTACGGTGGCGACGGGGCCACCGGCGGCGGCAACGACACCTTCGTGATCGTGGCGAACTCTGGCGTGAAGGTGATGAACGACTTCGAGGCCGGCGGCGTCAACGACGTGGTGCGGCTCGCCGGCACGGCGCTGACCAGCTTTGCCCAGGCTCAGGCGGCGATGACCTTCTCCGGCACCATCAACGGCACGGTGCTGGTGGTAGATGCGGGCACGCAGGTCTGGTTCATCGGCCGGCTCCCCAATCAGCTCCTCGCCTCAGATTTCGCCTTCGTCTGATCGAGTTCGCGTTGGTCGCACGAGTCGCATGAAGTGCTGCGCCGAACGCGGCCTGGTCTTCCATGCCGCGCTCAGCCCCAGTTCGGCGGCTCCGTGGGCAGCGCCGACGTCTCCTTGGTCGACGACAGGACGATCATGGTCTCGGTACGCGTGACGCCGGGCAGGCATTTGATCACGCGAGCGAAGAAGGTCTCGAGCTCGCGCGGGTTCTTCACCCGCACCTTGAGCAGATGGTTCCACGCTCCGGTCGCGTGGTGGCACTCCAGGATGCGGGGCTCGGGCGCGATGGCCTTGAGGAACTCGGCCTCCTCGGCCGGCCCCGACAGCGCGACGCAGACGATCGCCATGAGATCGAGCCCGAGCGCCTCGGGGTCGACATGGGCGTGGAAACCCGTGATGACGCGCCGCTCGCACAGCTTGCGGACGCGCTCATTGACCGAGGACACGGCGAGCCCGACCTCTTTGCCGAGCTCCGCATAGGTCATGTGCGCGTCGCGCTGAAGCAGCGCCAGAAGCTTGCGGTCGATATCGTCCAGTTCGCTCATGCCTGTTCCCCAGAAGGCGCCGCAAATCGGTGCCGTCACAAGCCAAGCATCCGCGCCGGAAAAATTTCGCCGACGCAGGCCAGCTTCGGATGTCGACCGTACATTTAACGGAGGTAACTGCCAAGTAGAGCAGTTTTACTATTGAAATGCACCTTAACCACCAAATTTATTGACTAAATGGGCTACGAACGCAATTTTATCGGCATCGTATATGGCAGCCGGAGTCGAAAATGCCCGTCGCCTTCTGGAAGACCCCATTCACTCTAACCGCCAGTGTCGTCGGAGCGCAGTTCCTGTCCGCCGATGCATTGATCGGGCTGCCCGGAGGCGGCTGGCTTGCGGTGAGCCGGGACACGAACGGCGGCGACCATGCCGATGTGCGCAGGTTCGCAGCAGACGGCACGGCGCTTGGAAGCGAGACACCGTTCAGCACGTCCACCACCGCGCCCGCGCTCCCGCCTTCGCTGGGGCGAATGGCCGATGGACGGATCGTCGCTGGCTGGGCCAACAACAGCGGCGTCGTCACCGCGCGCTTCCTGGATGCGAACGGAGCCCCCGATGGCCAACCCTTCACGGCCGCCTCCCTGCCGGTCGGCGCCGTCAAGGAACTTCAGGTGGTCGGGCTCACGGGGGGCGGGTTCGCGCTGGCGGGGGAGACGAGTTCCAACGATCCGGGAGACGCGGGTGGAGGCATACGCGTCCAGGTCTACGGCTCGAACCTGGCGGCGATCGGAACCACCACCCTCGCCAACACGACGCTGACCGCCAACCAGAGCAACGCGACCGTGGCCGCGCTGGCGAATGGCGGCTTCCTGGTGGCCTGGAACTCGGGCGACACGGGAGATGGGCAGGAGGGATGCCTGCGTTACCGGCGCTTCGATGCGGCCGGAACGCCCATCGGCGGCGACGCGATCCTCAACACCTTGACCCCCGGTTCGCCCTTCAACCCGGAACTTGTGACGCTGGCCGACGGCCGTCTCCTCGTCGTCTGGGGCTACAGCACCGGCGAGTATCACGGGCGCTTCCTGTCGAGCGCCGGAGTGCCCCAGGGTTCGGATTTCCAGCTCCCCATGGGAGCTTTCGGCTCGCCGACCGCCCTGTCCACCGTGACTTCGCTGCAGGCGGGAGGCTTTCTCGTCGTCATCGTCGACGTCGCAGGTGCAGTCCGCGCCCGCGTCTTCGACGCCATGGGCGCTACGGACGGATCGGTTCTGCTGCTGGCGACGCCCGGCAGCAACGCGACCGGCACCGTCAGCGCCCTCGAAATGGCCGATGGCAGGGTCGTCGTCGGCTGGAACGCGCAGGTCGCGAACCTCGACTGGGAGACGCGCGCGGCGATCGTCGACCCCAGGGGCGACAGCTTCACCTTGGTCAACGCCAACGTCACAAGCTACGGATCGGATGCAGCCAACACGGTGCAGGGCACCTCGGGTGCGGACCTTGTCTTCCTGCTGGGCGGCAACGACACGATCAACGGCAGTGATGGCGACGACGCGATCTATGGCGACGGCGGCGACGACCAGCTCAATGGCGATGGCGGCAATGACTTCATCGTGGGCGGAGCCGGCGCCGACGCGATTTTCGGCGGCGCAGGCTTTGATGCCGCGTCTTGGCTCAACGAAGGGCAGGGCGTCGTTCTGAACCTCACCAATCAGGCACTGAACGCGCTCGGCGCGGCGGGCGACGTAGTGCAGGGCATCGGCGCGTTCTACCTGACCACCTTCGGCGACAGCTTTACCAATGCGGGGGCCGGCGGGTACATCTACGGCTTCGACGGCGCGGACTCGGTGATCGGCGGCGCAGGGTCCGAGTTCATCGATGGCGGGGCGGGCGGCGACACCATCAACGGCGGCGCGGGCTTCGACTATGTGAGCTACGCGAACGCGGCGGCCGGGGTGCGCCTCGACTTCACCAACCCCGCCACCAACACCGGCGAGGCGGCGGGCGACGCCATCAGCAATGTCGAGGCCTTCTACCTGACGGCGCAAGGCGACGTGTTCATCGGCCAGAGCGGGCAGAACATCGTCTTCGGCGGCAATGGCGGCGACAACCTGTTCGGCGGCGTCAACGCCAATGACTGGCTGTTCGGCGAGGGCGGCGCGGACTTCATCTCAGGCGGCAATTTCGACGATCTGCTCGCGGGCGGGGCAGGAGCGGACACCTACGCCTTCACGAGCTGGGTCGGCAACGGCTTCGACTCGATCCTCGACTTCGTCTCGGGACAGGACAAGGTCCAGCTCACCGGCTCGGGCTTCGGTCTGCTCGCCGGCACCGCCATCACCAACGGCTTCAACTTCATCGCTGGCGCAACCCCCGTTGCGTCCGGCGCGCGCGGCACGCT
>JAIXZF010000018.1 GCA_027489835.1 Hyphomicrobiales bacterium | reverse complement strand
GTGGCGGGCGTGGACGATGGCTACGTCAACATGCTGCGCTATCTGTGGCCGGACCACCGCTTCTGGCAGAGCGTCCTCGTGCTGGTGGTCTGGACGCACGGCATGGCGGGGCTGTTCTTCGCCTACCGCTCGCGGCCATGGTTCCGCAGGGTCGACCGTCTGCTGCTGGTCGTGGCCGTGATCGTGCCACTGCTGGCCCTTGCCGGCTTCATCGCGGCCGGGCGGGAGGCGGGCACGCTGATGGTGCCGCCGGAGGTCTGGACGCCCGCGCAGGAGAAAATCTATGCCCGCGCCACGCTGGGCGGGCAGGTTCTGGTCTGGACGCTGCTGATCGTCATCGGCGGCGGCGTCGCACTGCGCTTCGCCTGGCAGCATCTGCGGCCCGGTGTGTCGATCACCTATACGGGCCATGGCGAGATCGTCAGCCCCGTCGGCCTCAGCGTGCTCGAGATGAGCCGCATGCACGGCATCCCCCATCCGTCCATGTGCGGGGGTCGCGGGCGATGCGCGAGCTGCCGGGTGCTGATCCTGAGCGAGCTCGACAAGCTGGAGCCGCCAACAGGCCTCGAGCAGAGCATGCTCGACCGCATCCGGGCGCCGCGGCAGGTCAGGCTCGGCTGCCAGATCCGGCCCAAGCACGACTTGAAGCTCCGGATCCTGCTGCCCGGCGAGGTCCGGATGTCCGGAGGCGAGCCCGACTCCGTCGCGCTCGAATGGGGCCACGAGGAGGAGCTGACGATCCTGTTCGCGGACATCCGCGGCTTCTCGGCCCTGGCGCGCAACCAGCTGCCCGCCGATCTCGTGGTGGTGCTCAACCACGTCATCGACGAATTGAGCCAGGCCACGATGGCGCATGGCGGCCGCGTCACCATGGTGGAGACCGACGGCATCATGGCGGTGTTCGGCCTCGGCGACCGCAGCCGGGCCGGCGCGCGGGCGGCGATCGAGGCCGCCGCCGCGATGCTGAAGGCGATCAGCCGGTCCAACAAGGGCTTCGGCGTAGCCGTGCCCCAGCCCATCCGCATCGGCATCGGCGTGCACACCGGCAGCGTCATCGTCACGCGCGTCGGCGACGGCGACCGCGGCCAGCATCTGGCGGTGATCGGGGAGGCTGTGGTGGCCGCCAGCCGGCTCGAGGAGGCGACCAAGGAGTTCGCCTCCGACTGCCTGATCTCGCGGCGCACGCTCGACGTGGCCGGCATCGCGGCCGCCGGGCAGGAGACGCGGAAGGTGCACTACAAGAACGGGGAAGCCCCCGTGCTCGCCGTGGCATTCTCCGACCGGCATGACATCAAGCAGGCGCTGAAAGCCAAGGCCGGCGTCCCGGCCACCGACGGCGCCTGAGCATGTGCGGCGTCGCGGTCCTCGTCGAACGCGGCGCGCCGGCTCGTGGCTCGCTTCAGCGCCGGCTCGCATCGGCGCTCGACGGGCTCGCCCATCGCGGGCCCGACGCCAGGGGGCTCATGGTCCGCGACGTGGTCGATCCGGGCGGACGCCCGCTTGCCGCGGTCGGCATGGCGCATGCGCGGCTCGCGATCCTCGACCTCGATCCCCGATCGGACCAGCCGTTCGAGACGGATGGGCACTGGCTTGCCTACAATGGCGAGATCTACGATTTCAGGGCCCTGACGCCGGGGATGGAGCGGCGGACCGAGGGCGACACCGAGGCGCTGCTCTGGCTCCTTAGGCAGCGCGGCCTCGGCGCCCTGGCCGAGGCCAACGGCATGTGGGCTTTCTGCTGGCTCGATCCGCAGCGGCGAGTCCTTACGGCGGCGCGGGACCGCTACGGCAAGAAGCCGCTGTTCTACCGCTTCGATGCGGACCGCATCGCCTTCGCCTCCGAGCCGGGGGCGCTCCACGTGCTATGGGGCACGGCGCCGACGGCCCGCCGCGACCGGCTCGACGGCTTCCTCGCCGAGGGCTGGCTGCTGCCCGAGGCGGATGGCACGACCTTCCTCGAAGGCGTCCACGAGGTGCGGCCCGGCCATGCTCTGGAGTTCGACCTGGCGAGTTGGACGTTCCGCGAGGTTCACGCAGCTCCGATCGAATTCGGATCTCGGGACCATGAGGCCGAGGACCCGGAGCGCCTGCCCGCGCTGCTGGCCGATGCGGTCGAGGCCCGCCTTTTGTCTAGCCGCAAGGTGGCGCTGCTGCTCTCTGGCGGCGTGGACAGCTCCCTCATCCTGTCGATCCTGGCAGCGCGCGGACGGCTCGGAGAGGTCGTCTGCGTCCTCGGCGACGCGGGCAAGAGCGAGGATGCGGATTATGCCCGGGCCTGCCTCAGTGCGGTCGGCGCGAAGGGTCTCGACCTCGCGCTCGACTATGGGGGGGCGGGCCTCTCGCATTTCCTCACGGTCTGCGCGCATCAGGCCAAGCCCTTCCCGCTGATCGGCAACGTGCTCGGCATGGCGGCGCTCTACCGCGCGGCCGCGGGCGAGGGCGTCAGCGTGGCGCTGGACGGCACGGGCGCCGACGAGCTGTTCGGAGGCTACTGGCAGAGGCAGGCGGGCTTCGCCCTGCGCGATGCCGCCCGGCAGGGCGATTCCGGCCTGTCGGCCCGGCTCCGGGCGGGGGGCATGCTGCCGCCGGAGCTCGCATCGCGCGACGATGCGGCGCTGCTGTCAGGCCCCTTGCCGACGCCGCAGCGCGACGCGCTCTCGGAGGAGGATGTCGCCCTGCTCCGCCCCGAATGCGCCGCGGCGGTCAGGCTGGCTCGCTCCAGTGACCCTCTGTCAGGCCATGAGGGCAGCTTCGCCGAGGCGCTGGTCGCCGATGCGGGCGCCGGCCGCATGCAGGAATGGCTCTGGCAGAACGATCGCAACGCGATGGCCTCCGGCATCGAGAACCGGAGCCCTTTCCTCGACCATCGTCTCGCCCGCCACCGGGCCCGCCGGGGCGCCGACGCCTTCGACGGCGCATTCAACAAGGTCAGGCTGCGGGCGCTGTTCCCGCGCTTCGTGGCGCTGCCGACGGCGGCGCGCACGGAAAAGCAGGGTTTCCGCTGGGTGTATGGCCGCTTTTTACGCCAGAATGCGGCGGCGCTCGTCGAGCTGATGGCCGGATCGAAGCTCGTCGCCGAGCAGGCTCCGATCGACAGGCTGGCGCGCCTCATGGCGGAGCCGCAGGCGGCGGTCGGCTCGCGCCTGGTCCAGCGCCTGATCGTGCTGGCCGGGCTGGAGGCCACGGGCCGCCTCGTGTCGGACGGAGGCTAGCGATGGCCGATCAGCATGAAGCGCGTGTAGCGGCGGCTTGGCAACGCGCCCATGAACAGGGTCCGGCCGAGGCCGGCCGCGGCCGCGAAGGCTTCGGCCGAGTCAAAGCAGGAGACGTGCTCGGGCACGGCGCGATAGTCGTTCGATTGCAGCGCGACGAGCTGTCCGGGCGGCAGGGTGGCAAGCCAGCCGCGGACGTCGGGGATATGCTCGCAGCTGGTATTGATCACCAGCGAGCCTTCGCCCAGGGGCGGGATCGCGCTGCCCGGCCGGTGCATGTCGGCGGTGACGGCGCGGAAGCGGCCTTCGGCCACGAAGCGGCGGTTGAGCAGCATCGCCACGGGCGCGCAACCGGGGTCGATGTCGAGGCTCGTGACCGAGCGCAGGCTGAAGCGCGGATCGTTGAGCAGCAACGCCGACAGCACGCCGTGCCAGCCGCCCATGACCACCACCTCGCCATGGACCCCGCCGGCATGGCGCAGCACCTCATCGACGAGCCAGATCTTGCTCCTGATCTGCTTCGGATTGAGCGCATTGCTCATGCCGGCCGGCATCAGATCGCCCATCACCTTCGCCACGTCCGCGAGAAGGGCGGAGCCGGTCAGCTGCGAAAGTCCCATCAGCATTTCGTAGAGTTCGGCGGGGCCGACAAAACTTTGCTTGCTCATGACCCGCTGCGTCGCATAGGGAAAGGCAACCCCGCAAGCCAGCTTGTCGAGAAAGCGCAGCGACCCCCGTCGGCTTGTCAGGGAGAATGTCAGTGTGCAAGATGATGGCCGGGGGTTGCTTGCCATGAACAGCGGAGATCGGCACGGCGCTGCCGTTCGGCCCCCTGTGGTCAACGGCGGCAATACGAGCATCGCCTCGCCGGCGGTCAAGCAGCAGCGATTCTCCGAAGTCCGCATCCTGATGTACAGCCACGACACGTTCGGGCTGGGGCATCTGCGCCGCTGCCGCGCCATCGCCCATGCGCTGGTGGGGCGCTTCAAGGGCATCCATGTCCTGATCATCTCCGGCTCGCAGATCGCCGGGGCGTTCGACTTCAAGGCGCGGGTCGACTTCGTCAAGATTCCGAGCGTCATCAAGCTCTACAACGGCGAATACACCTCGATCGGCCGCCATATCGACATCCAGGAGACGCTGGAGTGGCGCAAGGAGATCATCCGCTCCACCGCCGCCTCCTTCGATCCGGACCTGTTCATCGTCGACAAGGAGCCGCTCGGGCTGAAGGGCGAGCTTTTGCCCACGCTCGACATGCTGAAGCGACGCAGCTGCCGCATGGTGGCGGGCCTGCGCGACGTGATGGACGATGCCGAGGCGTTGCGCGCGGAATGGGACCGCCGCGACACGCTCAAGCTGATGGACCGCTATTACGACGACATCTTCATCTACGGCCCGCAAGGGTTCTGGAACCCGCTCGTCGATCTCACGCTGCCTCCGGGGCTGGAGAGCCGGCTGACCTACACCGGCTTCCTCAGGCGCGAGACGCCAGCGGCGGCCCTGTCCTCGATCGAAAACCTGCCGGAGCGCTACATCCTCGTCACGGCCGGCGGCGGCGGGGACGGCGCCCCGCTGATGCGCGCGGCCCTGGCCGGGCATGCCGCCGATCCCGCCGGAACGCCGCTGCTGCTGGTGCTTGGGCCCTTCATGCGGACCGACGACCGCGACGAGATCAGGCGGCTGGCCGCCCGGCTGCCCAAGGTCCGCGTCATCGACTTCCACCCCCAGACCGAGCTGCTGCTGCAGCGCGCCTCGGCGGTGGTCAGCATGGCCGGCTACAACACGTTCTGCGAGGTGCTGTCGCTGGACAAGCCCGCGCTGCTGGTGCCGCGCACGCAACCCCGCAAGGAACAGCTGATCCGCGCTACGCGCGCCGCCGAGCTCGGGCTCGTTGACGCGCTGATGCCGGAGGAGGCCGCCGATCCAGCCGTGATGGCCCGCCATCTGCGCAACCTGCCGGATCGTCCCCGTCCGCTGGCGGCCGGCGCCGACCGCATGCTGGGCGGCCTCGAGCAGATCTGCGAAGAGGTGAGGGGGCACTTCGAGAACATGCATCGCCGCGACGTCTTCCTGCCTCCCGCGGCCGAATGAGCCGATGGGCGGCAAGGTCGTCTTCGTCCTCAAGGGTTATCCGCGCCTGTCGGAGACCTTCATCGCCCAGGAGATCCGGGCGCTGGAGCAGGGCGGCCTCGACCTCGAGATCTGGGCGCTGCGCCGCCCGACCGACGCCAAGGTCCATCCCGTCCATCGCGAGATCGCGGCGAAGGTCAGCTACCTGCCGGAATACCTGCACGACGCGCCGCTTCGGGTGCTGCGCGGCGTGCTGGCGGCGATGCTGCGGCCCGGCTTCGGCACGGCGCTCGGGGCTTTCGTCAGGGATTTCAGGCGCGACCTCAGCCGCAACCGCCTGCGCCGCTTCGGGCAGGGCTGCGTGCTTGCGCGGGAGCTGCCGCCGGGAACAGGGCGCATCCATGCCCATTTCATCCACACCCCGGCCAGCGTGGCGCGCTATGCCAGCCTGATGACGGGCGTGCCGTGGTCGATCTCGGCCCACGCCAAGGACATCTGGACCTCGCCCGACTGGGATCTCGCCGACAAGCTCGCCGAGAGCGACTGGGCCGTGACCTGCACCAGGGCCGGGCTCGACCGGCTGAACGGGCTGGCGCCGCCCGGCAAGCCGGCGGCGCTGGTCTATCACGGCCTCGACCTCCGCCGCTTCGCGAGCCTGCCGGTCCCGCTCGCCACGCGCGACGGGCGCGACCCCGACAAGCCCGCGCGGCTGCTCACCGTGGCGCGGGCGGTCGACAAGAAGGGCCTCGACACGCTCGTCGACGCGCTGGCGCTTCTGCCGAAGGACCTTGCCTGGCGCTGGACCCATGTCGGAGGCGGCGAGGGCGTGGCGGCGCTGAAGGCGCGGGCCGAGGCGGGCGGCGTCGCCGATCGCTGCGCCTTCCGCGGAGCCCTCGACCAGGTGGAAGTGCTGTCGCTCTACCGGGCGTCCGACCTCTTCGTCCTGCCCTGCCGCATCGCCAGCGATGGCGACCGCGACGGGCTGCCCAACGTGATCGTCGAGGCCTCGAGCCAGGCGCTGGCGACGCTGTCGACGCCGATCTCAGGCATCGTCGAGCTGCTCGAGGACGGCATCAACGGCGCGCTGTGTCCGCCGGACGATCCGGACGCGTTCGCCGCGCGCTTGGAGGCGCTCATCCGCGCGCCGAACGAACGCTACCGGCTCGGCAAGGCCGCGATGGAGCGGGTGAGGTCGTCCTTCGACAGCGCCGTTACGATCGGGGCGCTCAAGGCGCTGTTCGCCGAGGGGCGGGCAGGGCTTCCGGCCGCGGCCGCGGACGCGCCCTTCGCCCGGCGGACCGACGCGGCATGAGCCCGCAGGGGTTGCCGCGCGCCCCTCTTCGCGCGCTGGTCTATGTCCAGCATCTGCTAGGGATCGGCCATCTCGCCCGCATCACCCGCGTCGTCGCGGCCCTGCGCGACCAGGGCGTCGCCGTCACGCTGGTGAAGGGCGGCATGCCGGTCGCGGGCTTCGACGTCACCGGCGCTGAGACGGTGCAGCTCGATCCGGTGCGGGCCGATCCCGGCGCGATGGACACGCTGGTCGATGCGCATGGCCAGCCCTTCGGCGCCGAACGGCAGGCCGCGCGCCGGGACGCGCTGCTGGCGACGCTGCGCCGGACCCGGCCCGACATCATCCTGGTGGAGGCCTTTCCCTTCGGCAGGCGCGCCATGCGCTTCGAATTGCTGCCGCTTCTCGAGGAGGCGAGGGCGGGAGGCGCCGGGCTGATCGCCTGCTCGATCCGCGACATCCTCCAGCAGAGCACGAAGCAGGGCCGCGCCGAGGCCACGGTCGAGCTGGTCGAGCGCTGGTTCGACCTCGTGCTGGTGCATGGCGACGAGCATGCGACGCCGCTGTCGGCCAGCTTTCCCCTCGCGGACCGCATCGCGCCCCGCGTTGCCCATACGGGCCTCGTCGGGCCGCCGCCCGGTCTCGTCCCCATCGCTGAGCACGCGGTGATCGTCTCGGCCGGCGGCGGCGCCGTTGGCGCGGCGCTGATCGAGGCCGCGCTCGCCGCAAGGCCGCTGACGCCGTGGCGCGCCGCGCCGTGGCTCGTGCTGGCAGGCCCCGCCATGGCTGCCGTGGAGCGGCGCGCTCTGGATCGGCTGGCCGGGCCGGGGGTGGAGATCAGGAGCTTCGTGGACGACCTGCCTGCGCGTTTGGCCGGGGCCAGCCTCTCGATTTCGCAAGCCGGCTACAACACTGTCGCGGAAGTCATGGCGGCCGGCGTCCGGGCCGTGCTTGTGCCCTTCGAGCAAGGCGGCGAGACCGAGCAGGTCACCCGCGCGGCCGGGCTCGTGGCGAGCGGCCGGGCGGTCGTGGTGCGCGAGGGCGATCTCGGGCCGGCAGCGCTGGCCGAGGCCGCCCGGCGGGTGGGGGACATGCCTGTGCCGGCACGCACCGCTTTCGACGGCGCCGCGCGGGCGGCCCGCTTGTTGCTCTCCCGGCTGGCGGAAAAAGCACGGGGCGACGCGCGGGGCCCGGTTGCGTAATGCCCCGCTCTTGCCAATTCACATCCCGCAATGGCAGTTAACGACGGCCGGCATCGCCGTGCAGGCGTGCGGGATCGGACCGACATGATCCATAATCTTCTCGAGATCGAAGGATTGCGGATCGGCTTCCGGCAATTCGGCCATCTCAACGAGGTGGTGAAGGACGTCTCCTTCCGCATCGCGCCGGGCAAGACCGTGGCGCTCGTCGGCGAATCCGGCTCCGGCAAGTCGGTCATCAGCCAGTCCATCATGGGCATCCTGCCGCGCAATGGCGAGGTCGTGGCCGGCCGCATCCAGTTCCGCGACCCGCGCGACCCGGCGAATCCGGTCGACATCACCTCCCTGCCGCGCGACGGCGAGGCGATGCGCGCGCTGCGCGGCGGCCGCATCGGCATGATCTTCCAGGAGCCGATGTCCTCGCTCTCGCCGATCCACCGCATCGGCGACCAGATCGTCGAGGCGCTGCTGCTGCACACCGGCGCCAGCGCCCAGCAGGGCCGCGCGCAGGTTGTCGAGATGCTCGGCAGGGTCGGCTTCAGGACGCCGGACAAGGATTACGACAAGTATCCCTTCGAGCTCTCCGGCGGGCTGCGCCAGCGGGCCATGCTGGCGATGGCGCTGGTCTGCCGCCCGGCCCTGCTGATCGCGGACGAGCCGACGACCGCGCTCGACGTCACCATCCAGGCCCAGGTGCTGAAGCTGATGAAGGAGCTGCAGCGCGATCTCGGCATGGCCATCCTGCTCATCACCCACGACCTTGGCGTCGTCGCCAACATGGCCGACGAGGTGGTGGTGATCTATCACGGAGAGGTCATGGAGGCCGGCGCCGCAGAGGACATCTTCCGCCGTCCCGGCCATCCCTACCTCAAGGCGCTGATCAAGGCGCTGCCGCATTTCGACATGCAGGATGGCGAGCGGCTAACCCCGATCCGCGCCGCGCGCGCCGCGCCGCCGCCGCCGGCCGCGGCCCGTCCGGCCTCGGCCGAGGCCGGCCCCGCGCCGCTGGTTAGCGTCCGCAACCTGACCAAGCGCTACGGCAGCCGGGCCGGCGGCTGGTTCGGCTCGGAAGGCGGCGGCGTCCTCGCGGTCGACGACGTGTCCTTCGACATCCGGAAGGGCGAATGCCTCGGCCTCGTCGGGGAAAGCGGCTGCGGCAAGACGACGGTGAGCAAGCTGCTGATGCGGGCGGTGACGCCGACCTCCGGCGAGATGACGTTCGACGACGGCTCGGG
>JAIXZF010000415.1 GCA_027489835.1 Hyphomicrobiales bacterium | reverse complement strand
CCTGCAGCCCGTTCTCGAGCATGAAGGCCTCGACGCCGTTGGCCGTGCCTGCGGCAAGGGCGGAACCGGGTTCGGCGTGGTCTGAAAGGATCATGGAGGGCACCGACAAAGCAGGGTCAAGCCCACATATAATGACGCGATGTGTCCGCGTCACCCTGCGCCGACGACGCGCCCCGATCTCGATCCCCTCAACCTGCTGTCCTTGCCCTCGCCGCTTCAGCGGCCGGCATTGCGGCGCGTGAAGTCCTGCACGCCGAAATCGCGCTCGCCGGGCGTCATCACCGGCTCGGCGGCGGGCGCGGCGAGGCGCTGGGTGGGGGCGCGGTAGCCGGGAGGCGGATCGCTCAGGAGGCGGCGCGGCCTTTCCTGGCCAAGCGGCAGATCAGCGGCGGCCTGGGCGCGGCGCGCATCGGATTCGCGCATCTGGCGCATCGGGTCGTAGACCATCGCCGAACCGCTGGTGCGGTCGTCGAGGATCGAAGGCTGGCCGCCGACGGGGCCGGTGACGATTTCGGGGCCGGTGCGGCCCCTGGCCAGCTCGTCCGGGCTGAGGCGGATGCGGCCGCCGCGATCGGACTGGACGCGCGCGCGCTCCGAAAACAGGTAGATCTCGCCATCATCCTCGGTGGCGGCACGGCGGCGGGCCATGTCCGGATCGTTCGGCCAGTTGGCGCGCTGGCGCGCGGCCTCGCGCTCCTGCGGGCTCGGCAGGCTCGAGCGCGGCGGCACCACCAGCGGCGGGCGCTCGCGGTAATCGATCTCGGGAGTGGCGCTGCCGCCAAGCCCGAGGCCGAGCATGCCGAGGAAGGAGCCCCAGTTGTTGGCGCCACTGTCCTGCGCCATGGCGGGGCTGGCGGCGATCAGGGCCGAGGCGACGGCCGCGCCGGCGGCCATGCGTGCAATGCGCGAGGTGATCATCGTCATCGTTCCTGCTGACCAGATGCCTGCCCCAATGGCGCGAGACTGCGGCGATCCCATGGCGTGACCGGCCCGGCGCTTCATCGCGCCGGCTTCAGCCTCTCGCCGAGGACGCTGTCATACAACAGACCCGCCACGCCGACAACAATGGCGGCGTCGGCCACGTTGAACACGTACCAGCTCCATTCGCCCCAGTGCAGATGCACGAAGTCCGCGACCGCGCCGTAGGCGATCCGGTCGACCACGTTGCCCAGCGCCCCGCCGATGACGAGGCCGAGCGACAACGCCTCGACGCGGCGCAGGGCGCGCCTGAGCCAGAAGGCCAGCCACACCGAGGCCGCGAGCGAAAGCACGACCAGCGCCCAGCGGCCAAAGCTACTCGATTGCTGGAACAGGCCGTAGGAAATGCCCCTGTTCCAGACCATCACGAAATCGAGGAATGGCAGCAGCGGCCACGGCCCCGTGTCCTCGAGCCGGACCCAGAACAGGATCCAGAGCTTCGAGAGCTGGTCGATGACGAAGACGGCGATGGCCGTCCTCGCGCCGAGGGCCGCAGGCGTCATCAGGCCGCCTTTCCGTCCCGCTCGCGCATGGCGCGGGCGTCGCGGGGCGTGATGTCCGGATAGTCGGGCTCGGCGGTCGCGGGGTCGAAATACTTCCAGGAGCGCGCGCATTTGACGCCGCCAGCCCTCTCGACCACCACGGCGACGCCCTTGACCTCGTCGAGGCGGAAGGCATCGGCGGGTCCCTGGCCGTCCCGAAGCGTCAGGCCCGAGGTGATGCAGATCTCCGCCATGTCCACCGAGCGCAGCGCCGCGACCTCGGCCGCGTCCAGCGACAGCCAGACGACGGGGTTCGCCTCCAGCGAGGAGCCGATGGTCTTGGCGGCACGCTGCAGCTCCAGCGCACCCGTGACGGCGCGCCTCACCTTCCGGATCTTCTGCCACTTCGCGTCGAGCGCGTCGTCGCGCCAGGCTTCTGGCAGGATCGGGAAGGTCTCGAGGTGGACCGAGCCGCCCGTTTCCTTCAGATGCGGGTGGCGGTCGAGCCAGGCTTCCTCCGTCGTGAAGACGAGCACGGGCGCGAGCCAAACCGTGATGCAGCGGAAGAGCTGCTCGACCGTGGCCAGCGCAGAGCGGCGCGTCAGGCTCGACGCAGGATCGCAATAGAGCGCGTCCTTGCGCACGTCGAAGTAGAAGGCCGACAGGTCCGCCGTCATGAACTGCGACAGGAGCGCCATGACGCGCTTGTAGTCATAGGCGGCGTAGGCGGCCCTCACCTCGCCGTCGAGCTCGGCGAGGCGGTGCAGCATCAGCCGCTCCAGCTCCGGCATGGCGGTGATCTCGGGCATCGGCGCGCCGGACTCGGCATGGGCGAGCGTGCCGAGCATCCACCGGATGGTGTTGCGCAGCTTGCGGTAAGTCTCCTGCATGGTCTTGAGGATTTCCGGGCCGATGCGCTGGTCGTCCGAGTAATCCACGGAAGCGACCCAGAGGCGCAGGATGTCGGCGCCCGATTCCTGGATGACCTTCAGCGGCGCCACGACGTTGCCGAGCGACTTCGACATCTTCTGGCCCTTCTCGTCCATGGTGAAGCCATGGGTGAGAACCACGTCGAAGGGCGGCCGGCCACGCGTGCCGCAGCTCTCGATCAGGGAGGAGTGGAACCAGCCGCGATGCTGGTCCGAGCCCTCGAGATACATCACCGTGTCGCGGCCGCCGTCGACCTTGCGGCGCGTGCCGGCGAGATCGGGGAAGTGCCTGGCGTCCTCCAGCACATAGGCGTGCGTGGAGCCTGAATCGAACCAGACGTCGAGCACGTCGTCGACCTTCTCGAAATCGGCGGCGTCGTAGCCATGGGGCGCGAGGAAGCGCGCGCCGTCGGCGCTGGCGAACCAGGCATCGGCGCCATCCGTCTCGAAGGCTTCGCCGATGGCGGCGTTCACAGCCTCGTCGCGCAGGATGTCGCCCTGGCGCAGTCCCCTGGCGGGCACGTCGCGCCTGGCCACGAAGACGGTGATCGGCACGCCCCAGGCGCGTTGGCGCGAGACGACCCAATCGGGCTTGGCCTCGATCATGCCGCGGATGCGGTTCTCGCCGGAGGCCGGCACCCATTGCGTGGCGCGTATGCCGGCGAGCGAGGCGTCACGGAGCGTCTTGCCGTCCATGAACGGCTTGTCCATTGCGATGAACCATTGCGGCGTGTTGCGGAAGATGACCGGCTTCTTCGAGCGCCAGGAATGCGGATACTGGTGCTTGAGCCGGCCGCGCGCGAAGAGGTTGCCCGCTTCGATCAGCGCCGTGATGACGGCCTCGTTGGCGTCGCCCTTCTCGCCCTTGTCGGTGATGACCGAACGGCCCTCGAAGCCGGGGGCCTGCTTGGTGTAGGTGCCGTCGGCGTCCACCGTGTAGGGGATGGCCGTGTCGATGCCGTGGGCACGGAGCATCTGCTGCGTGTCCGCGCGCATCCAGATGTCGAAGTCCTCGCGGCCATGGCCGGGCGCGGTGTGGACGAAGCCGGTGCCGGCATCATCCGTCACATGGTCGCCGTCGAGGAGGGGGACTGAGAAGTCGTAGCCCTTGGCCGCGAGCGGATGGGCGCAGACCGTCCCGGCCAGCGCGTCGGCCGGCACGTCCATGCGGCGTTCGAGCGTGACCTTGGCCTGTCCGGCCACGGCTTCCGCCAGCTTGTCGGCGAGGATGTAGCGCTGGCCCGGCTGCGGACCGAAATCGCGCTCGACCGCCGTGACCTCATAAAGCCCATAGGCGATCTTGTTGTTGAACGAGATCGCCCGGTTGCCCGGGATGGTCCAGGGGGTGGTCGTCCAGATGAGGATGGAGGCGCCGACAAGCTGCTGGTTTAAGCTTGCGCTAAACCTCATGCGATCGGCCGCGCCCTGAGCGGATCGCAGCACTGCTTCGCGCACCGGAAACGCCACCCAGACCATGTCGCTCTGGTAGTCGTGATACTCGATCTCCGCCTCGGCCAGCGCCGTGCGCTCGACCACGCTCCACATCACCGGCTTGGAGCCCCGGTAGAGCAGGCCGTTCATGGCGAACTTCATCAGCTCGCGGGCGATCTGAGCCTCGGCCGGATAGGTCATGGTGAGGTAGGGGTTGTTCCAGTCGCCCTCGACGCCGAGGCGCTTGAACTGCTCGCGCTGCACGCCAACCCAGTGCTCGGCGAATGCGCGGCATTCCTTGCGGAACTCGACGACCGGCACCTCGTCCTTGTTCTTGCCCTTGGCGCGGTACTGCTCCTCGATCTTCCACTCGATGGGCAGGCCGTGGCAGTCCCAGCCGGGCACATAATTGCTGTCATAGCCCGCCATCTGAGCGCCGCGCACGACGAGGTCCTTGAGGATCTTGTTGAGCGCGTGGCCGATATGGATGTCGCCGTTGGCGTAGGGCGGGCCGTCATGCAGCACGAACCGGTCGCGGCCCTTGGCGGCCTTGCGCAGCTGGCCGTAGAGGTTGGTGGCCGCCCAGCGCTCCAGCAGGGCCGGCTCGCGCTGCGGCAGGCCGGCGCGCATCGGAAACTCCGTCTGCGGCAGGAACAGCGTCTGGGAAGAGTCGCGCGAGGCCGGCTCGGCCATGGCGGGGTTGCCGGAGCCCGGGCGCGAGGGCTTGAGGTTCGGAGCGTCGGACATGGTGCTACTTCACGGTTTGGCGCACGGGATCGAAGCTGGCGAGCCGGAGCCATGCGGCTTTCCGGGCCCTGCCGTCGATCGGGCCCTCATGGGCCATCGGCGCTGCGGTGACAAGATCGGGCTGAGGCGTGTCTATCCCGGCCCTTCGGCGCCTTCACAGGGCGCGAGGGACCGGGCTTGTAATTCGCGCCCTGCGCGGAAGCACTCTGGCCAGCATGGCGCGGTCATAGCAGCAAAGCCGGCGATCTGCCAAGCTTGCGGCGGCGCCGCGCTCAGGCGGCCTTGATGCTCGCGATGTGGCGGCCGACCGCCTCGCGCAGCACCTCGGCCGTCTGCATGACGGTGTCGGCGGCGGATTCGAGATCGCCGGCGGCGAAGGTCGTCTTGTTGGAGGCCTCGTCCACGGCCATGATCGCGCTGGTGACGTCGGCGCTGGAGCTGGCCGCGTCGGTGATCGAGCGGGCAATCTCCTGCGTGGCCGCGCCCTGCTGCTCCACGGCGCCGGCGATCGACACGGTGATCTTGTCGATCATGGCGATGGTCTCGCCGATGCCGCCGATGGCGCCGACGGCCTGATGGGTCGCGGTCTGCATCTCCTCGACCTGCCGACGGATCTCGTCGGTCGCGCGGGCGGTCTGGCTGGCGAGCTGCTTCACCTCCTGCGCGACCACCGCGAAGCCGCGCCCGGCCTCGCCGGCGCGGGCGGCCTCGATGGTGGCGTTGAGCGCCAGCAGGTTGGTCTGCTCGGCGATGGAGGTGATCAGCGTGACGACCTCGCCGATGCGGGCGCTGGAATGGGCGAGGATGCCGACCAGCTCGCGCGTGGTGTCCATCGCCGTCACGGCCTCGGCGGTGACGTTCGAACCCTGCGAGATCTGCTGGGAGATGTCGGCGATCACGGAGTTCAGCTCCTCGGCGGCGGCGGCGGCGATGCGCACGCTGTCGGCCGAGCCGGCGGAGGCGGTGCTGGCGGCTGAGAGCTGGGAGGCGGTCATTTCCGCCGCCTGCCGAAGCTGCTCGGCGCTGCGGCGCAGGACGGTCGTGGTCGCGAGCACGCTGGCCACCGAGTCCTCGACCGCGACGTTGAGGTTGGTCGCCGCCGTCTCGAGCCGCTCGGAGCGGCGCACCTGAAGCTCGGCGCTGCGGGTCTCTTCCTCGTACATCATGGATTTCTCGATCAGCGCCACGCGCAGCGCCTCGACCGACACCGCCATCGACCCGAAGGCGTCGGTGCGGTCGCGATGGGCGACGTGGCCCGACAGCTTGCCGGCGGCGATGTCCTGGATCGCCGAGGCGATGGGGCCGAGCGGCTTCAGGCCGTGGCTGAGCATCACCATCCCCAGCAGGCCGCCCAGCGCGGCCAGCACCAGGGAGCCCAGCATGATAGGCCGGTCGAGCCCGCTCGACAGGACGAGCAGCGCATCACGCGGCATGGCGACATGCACCGCACCTGAAACCGCCCCGTCCGGCGTGACCACTGGAACGAAGCGGGCGACCTGCACGACGCTGCCCACCATGATCTCGCCGGAATACAGCTTGCCGGCCCGAAGGCTGGCGAAAGCGGGGCTGCCGCGGCCGAGGAAACTGCCGACGCCGCGCGCCTCATCGGTCTGGCGCGCGCTGGTGCTGACGCGCTGGAAATCACTGGCATTCACATCCCAGCGATACAGGACTGCCTGGCCGCCGAAGACCTGGGCCACGGAGTCGACGATCTGATGGTCGGGGGCCTCGGGCGGGGCGTTCATCCGCACGCGCTCGACGCCTTCAGCGCCAGTCACGACCTCGACGCCCGGCTGCGAGGCGCGGAGCATCTGCACGGCCATCCGCATCGCCGTGTCCTGCGACTGGGCGATGCTGGCCACGAGGCCGTTGTTCATCATGGCGACGGACCAGTAGGCGATCGCGGCCGCGCTCATGGCGATCAGCAACGCGACGCCCACAGCCATCTTGATCCTGAGGGAGAGACGGGACCACCAGACGCCCAGATTCATGATTCACGCTTTCTTTGCCGTCCCCTCCATGACTGCGAGATCGCGGTTAAGTTTTTGCCAACGCGGCGCCTTTGGCCGGCGGATTTTAGGCTTCAGGCGAGCAGTCTCTTCGCTTCCGCCGCGTCCAGCGCCATCTGGGAGACGAGCGCGTCGACGCCGTCGAACTTCAGCTCGCCGCGGATCCAGCCGGCGAACTCGATGTCGAGCGCCTGGCCGTAAAGGTCGCCGGAGAAATCGAAGATGAAGGTCTCGAGCCGCGGCGCCCCGTCGTCGAAGGTCGGCCGGCGCCCGAAGCTGGCCACGGCGGGCCGCCACTCGCCGTCGAGGCGGGCGCGCACCGCGTAGATGCCGTGGCGCAGGCCCGTCTCCGGTGGCAGGATCATGTTCGCCGTCGGAAAGCCGAGCAACCGGCCGCGCTTGTCGCCATGGGCCACGACTGCCCTCACCCGCCAGCGATGCCCGAGCCATGCGTTGGCCGCGGCGATGTCGCCCTCCCGCAGTGAATTCCTGATGCGCGACGACGACACAACGGCCCCGCCAGCGTCCAGCACCGGGGCCAGCGCGATCGCCCTGTCCCCGAAGGCCTTGGCCAGCGTCGCCGCATCGCCGCCGCGCCCCTTGCCGAAGGCGAAGTCGAGGCCGGTCGCGACGCCGGAGGCCTCGATGCAGCCGATCAGCAGCCCTTGCACGAAGTCCGCCGCTTCCATCGAAGCGAGCGCCCGGTCGAACGGCAGCTCCGCAACGGCCGCGCAACCTTCGGCCGCGAGCAGTTCGCGGCGGATCTCCGCCGACGACAGCCGGAAGACGGGCGCGTCCGGCCGGAAGAAACTGCGCGGATGGGGCTCGAACGTCAGCGCGCCGAGCGGCCGGCCGAGCCGCCGCGCCAGATCGCGCGCCGCGCCCAGAAGCGCCTTGTGGCCGAGATGGACGCCGTCGAAATTGCCGATGGCGATGACGGCGCCGCGCAGGCGATCGGGCGGCGCGCCCTCCCCGGTCCAGATGTCGAGCTGCATGCGAAGCGGTCCTGCCAGGCTGGGGCCCGGTCCTCGATGGCCGAACCGCGCGGGCGGGAGGTGACGCACAGGGCCGGCGCCCGTCAAGCCCCGGCCGGCCGGCGCCGCCCACTTAACCCGTTGTCAACCGGGGCGCGGTATCAGGCTTGGGATTGCACTTTCCCGCAGCGATGCGCGCGGGCCCGATGACGGGCCGGCGCCGCGTGGAGCCGAAACCATGGCGCTTGACACCTCGATGCCGATCCTGGTCGTGGACGACTACCAGACCATGGTCCGGATCATCAAAAACCTGCTCAAGCAGCTCGGCTTCGAGGATGTCGACGATGCGTCCGACGGCGCCGCCGCGCTCGGAAAGCTCAAGGAAAAGCGCTACGGGCTGATCATCTCCGACTGGAACATGGAGCCGGTGACGGGCTACGACCTGCTCCGGATGGTGCGCTCGGACGACGAATTGCGCAGCACGCCCTTCATCATGGTCACGGCGGAATCGAAGACCGAGAACGTCATCGCCGCCAAGAAGGCGGGCGTGAACAACTACATCGTCAAACCGTTCAACGCCCAGACGCTCCGGAACAAGATCGAAGCCGTCTGCGGCGCGTGAACGCGATTCGGGCCCGGGGTTCGATGTCATGACCGGACCGGCCGCGCAGCCCGCCCGCCTCGATCCCGCCACCGGCGGGCTGATGCGCGACATCGAGCACTTTGTCGCCCATATCAGGCAGCTCAGGACCGCCATCGGCGCGGTCGGGCTGCTCGACATGACGGACGGCAAGCTCGACAGCGCGCGCGACGACCTCGTCGAGGCCATGGCCGGGACGCGGCAGGCCACCGAAGCGGTGCTGGACCTCGCGGAAAGCCTGATCGGCAGCCCCATCCCGGACGTCGATTATCGCCAGCACGTCGAGGAGCGGATGATGCAGCTCATCGAGCTGTGCGGCTTTCAGGATCTGTGCGGCCAGCGGCTGGCGCGCGCCAAGCGCACGCTGGAGGCCATCGACGAACGGCTTCGCAACTTCTCCAGCGCGATCGCCGCAGGGGTCGCCGAAAGCACGGCCGGCGCCGCGGAGCTCAAGCGCCAGCTCTGGGAGAAGGAGCAGCTCGCCCACGGCCCGAGCGGCTCCGACGGCCTCGGCCAGGACGGGGTCGACGCGCTGTTCGGCTCCAGCGGCTGACGCCGCGGGCCACGCCGTCACCAGATCAGCTTGCGCATCACATAGGTCGGCCGGGCCGATTGCGCGGCGAGCCAGTCGCCATGCGCGTCACGCCAGGCTTCCTGCCCGACATCGCCCCAATGGATGCCTTCGAGCAGCAGGATCGATTCGAAGCCCATGGCCTGCGCCCCGGCGATGTCGGTCCTGATGGCGTCGCCGATGGCCTTGACCCGCGCCCTGTCGGGCTCGCGCCCCAGCACCGAGGCGGCGAGGCCAAGGGCGCGCTCATAGACCGGGGGATGGGGCTTGCCGGCATAGATGGCCACGCCGCCGCGCTTCTCGTAGGCCTGCGCCATGGCGCCCGCGCAGGGGATGAGACGGTCGCCGCGCTCGACGATCAGGTCCGGGTTGGCGCAGATCATGGTCAGCCCGCGCGCCGCCATCGCCGCCAGCATGTCGGCATAATCCTCGGGAGTCTCGGTCTCGTCGTCCCGAAAGCCCGTGCAGACGCAGTAATCGGCATCCGCGCCGCCGGCGAAGCGCATGTCCAGCCCCGCGAACAGGCTGAGGTCGCGCTCGGGACCGATATGAACGAGGGTCTGGCCGGCCCGCTCGCCGATCAGGCCGCGCGTCACGTCGCCGGAGGTGATGATGGCGTCGAAGGCTCCACGGCCGACGCCGAGACCCGCCATCTGCACGATGACGTCCGGCGACGGGCGGGGCGAATTGGAGACCATGACGACGACGCCTCCCCCGCTCCTGAAGCGCTCGAGCGCCGCGCAGGCCGCCGGGTGCGCGCTCTGGCCGTTGTGGACGACGCCCCAGACATCGCAGATGAGCACCTCGATCGAGGGCGCAAGCTCGGCGAAACCCGCTGGAAGCCGGATGTCCGGCCGGGCCGCAGCACTGTTCGGGGTCATCGTCGCTCCGTCGCGGTTGGCGCCGGCTGAGTGACCGACAGGGGTCGGTCCGTCAAGCCCGGCGCAGGACGGCGCGGAGCGGCAGCCGCGTGGCGCGCGGGCGGTCATCCTCGGACGGGATCGGAGCGTTGTCGACCAGCGTATCGGGCTGGGAGGCCGGCTGGGCCTGCGCGGGCCCCGGCGCCGGCGTTTCGGTCGCGGGCTGGAACACGTCCGGCTTGACCGGGCGCGGCTGCGAGATGGCGAAGCCCTGGGCGAGCCGGATATCGAGATCGATCAGGTCGGCGACCAGCCGGTCGCTCTCGGCCTTCTCGCCGATCAGCTCGATGCCGGCCCGGCGCAGGAGCTGGGCCAGATCGGCCATGTCGATGTCGAGCCCGGGCGAGCGCTCGCCGAAACCGGCCAGCACCGCCGCCGGGACCTTGACGAAACGCACGCCGCGATCCGCCAGCGCCACCGGATCGACCCGGAGATCCGCCACCTGATCGAGCGCGAAGCGGACGCCGCCGGCGGACATGGCGCCGATGATGCCGAGACGCGCCGGATCGAGGTCGCGCCAGATGCGCTGGGGAATCTCGATGACGATCCGCGTGGCCTGGGCGCGGTAGGTCTCGAGCGCGCGGGCAATGGAGCCCAGCGCCCGCGCTTCGCCCCAGGTGCCGGCCGAGAGGTTGAGCCCGATGAAGTGGTCGTTGCCACGGGCGTTCAGGTGCCCGGCGATGGCGAGGGTCTGGGTCAGCACCTGCGCATCGAGCATCGCCCCCTTCCCCGCGCGCTGCAGCGCAGGGATGAATTCGCTCGGGAGAAGCATCGTGCCGTCCGCCAGCTTCAGCCGCGCCAGGGCCTCGTAGCCGATGGTGCGGCGTTGCGGGAGCGCCGCGATGGGCTGGAGATGAACCTCGAGCCCCGACGCGGAGAAGGCCGCCATGATCGCTGCCAGTTGGGCCTCGTCGCGCTTCTCGAACTCGCGGTCCACCAGCTCGTCGGCCTTGGCGACGAGCGCGGGCGGCTGCGGCGCCGGCCTTGCGGCGGGTGGGACCTCGGCCGGTCTGGCGGGCGCCTCGGCCAGCGTCGCGATGCGGCCCTCATGGTCGGAGACCGCCTGGGCCACGTCGCGCAGCACGCCGCCGAGCAGGCCGACCTCGGCGGTCAGCTCGGCAAGCGACTGGCGGGTGGGCGCGATGTCGGCCTCGCGCAGCGGCTCGCTGTCGATGCGGGACTGAAGGCCCTCGAGCTTGATGCGCGTCGCGCCGAGCCGCACGTTCAACTCGCCGACGTTATGCGCCAGCGCGTCCGCCTCCTGCCGGCGCCGGGCATCGAGCGCGAGCATGGCGGACAGGCATGCCAGCCCCAGCGCGGCGAGGCCCGCCGCAAGGCCATAAGGCTGGGGCGCCGCCATTGCGAGGCCCGCCGCCGCGAGGATGCCGAGCGCTGCGCTGAGGAGCGGGGTTCTCAGGGCCGGATCGATGCGCGGCAAAGCAGCCATAAGGCATCCTCAGATCGACATATTCAGGTGGAAGGGGACGCGCCGAATCACGTCCCCGAGACTACGACAGCCGCGCGCTTCGCGACAGGAGAGCGCGCGGGGCCGCCCGCCGGGCGGCGTCACGCCGGGGCGGCATTCCGGCTCCGCGCGCCAGGGCGGTTTACTTGGCGCGAGAGGGCGTTACGCTTGAGGCAGCCAGGGCTGACATGCGCCCGGACCAGACCGTTCCCGAAGGAGCCGCCCCGATGTCGCCCACCGCCCCGCGCCCGCTCGACACGCCCAACGACCTCGACTCGTTCTGGATGCCGTTCACGGCCAACCGGTCGTTCAAGAAGCACCCCCGCATGATCGCGCGGGCTGAGGGCATGAACTACTACACGACCGACGGAAAGCCGATCATGGACGGCACGGCGGGGCTGTGGTGCTGCAACGCCGGCCATGCGCGCCGCCCGATCATCGAGGCGATCCAGGCGCAGGCCGAGGAGCTGGACTACGCGCCCGCCTTCCAGTTCGGCCACCCCAAGGTGTTCGCGGCCGCTGCCCGCGTGGCGGCGCTGGCGCCGGGCGACCTCGACCACGTGTTCTTCACCGGATCGGGCTCGGAGGCGGT
>JAIXZF010000316.1 GCA_027489835.1 Hyphomicrobiales bacterium | reverse complement strand
CGGGCGCGGGCCCGACTGGTCCAGCCCCGCCGCGGCGAAGAGGTCGCTCACCCGCGCACGTAGGTGGTGAACACCTGTCCCTTGCGGTTGAGCGTGACCTCCCAGCCGCGCGCCCGGTCGCGCGTCAGCCGCTCGACATCGCGCGTGGTGGCGATCGTGTCGCGGTTGACCGCCATCAGGATGTCGCCCTTCTGGAAGCCGATCTGCCCGGCCGGGCTGTCGGCCTCGACCTCCATGACCGCGACGCCTTCGGAGCCGACCTCGATGGTCAGTTCCTCCGCCACGGCCGGCGACAGGTTGACGACGGTGAGGCCCGTGAAGGGCCCTCGCCCGCCGACCTTGACCGGATCGCGCGGCCGCGTCTCGGGCGCGACCACCATCTTCACGGCAAGGTTGAGGCGGCTGCGCCCGCGCATCACGGCGAGGTTCGCGGTCGAGCCCAGCGCTCGCGTGGCCAGCCGGTAGCCGAAGCCGTCGGGATCGTCGATCGCCTGCCCGTCCATCTGGAGGATCACGTCGCCGCGCTTGAGGCCGGCCTCCTCGGCCGGGCCCTTGTCGAACACGGCCGCCACCACCACGCCGGTCGGCCGGTCGAGCCCGAGCCCCTCGGCGATGTCGGGCGTGACGCCCTGCAGGCGCGCGCCGAACCAGGGCCTGCGCACCGAGGCGCTGCCGGCCTTCGCCGATTCGACCACGATGCGGACCATCGCGGCGGGAATGGCGAAGCCGATGCCGTGGCTCGCGCCGGTCCGCGAGAAGATGGCGGTGTTGATGCCGATTAGCCGCCCCTGCATGTCGACGAGCGCGCCGCCGGAATTTCCGGGATTGATGGCGGCATCGGTCTGGATGAAGGACTGGTAATCCGCGATGCCGACCTGGGTGCGCGCCAGGGCGGACACGATGCCCTGGGTCACCGTCTGGCCCACGCCGAACGGGTTGCCGATGGCGAGCACGAGGTCGCCCACCTGCACCGCCTCGGAATCGGCGAGCTCGAGCATGGCCGTGATGCCGGCGGTGTTCTTGAGCTTGATGACGGCGAGGTCCGTGCGCGGATCCCGCAAAACGATCTCGGCCTCGACCTCGCGGCGGTCGGCGAGCGAGACCTTCACCTCCGTCATGCCCTCGATGACATGGTGGTTGGTGACGACCAGACCGGCGCGGGCATCGACCACCACGCCCGAGCCGAGCGATTGCTGGGCCCGCTCGCGCGGCACACCGAAGCCGCCATCTCCGAAGAAGCGGCGGAAGAACGGATCGTCCATGAACGGGTTCGAGGCGCGGCGCTCCTGCCGGGAGCCGTACACGTTCACCACGGCCGGCATGGAGCGCTGCACCACGGGCGCGAAGGAGAGCGTGATCTGCTGCCGCGTTTCCGGCGCCTGCCTTTGGGTCTGCGCCTGAGCGGCGCCCAGCCCCATCATCGCGGCAAGGTTCAGCACAAGCAGGCTGCGTCGAAGCATGGCTCACGTCTCCGGGAGGAAATCAGCCCCTTGCAGATAAGGCCGGGCGGGCATGAGCGCAATTCGGCGATCGACCTCGCGGACGCGCCTTCGCCAAAAGAAAAGGCGGCCCGGAGGCCGCCCTTGATGCAATAACAGGAAAAGGGCCAGTTGGCGGCGCAGCCTCAGGCCGCCTCGGCGCCCTCTTCCTTCATGGTGGGGCCGCTATCCTTGCCGCGCGCCTCGACGTCGCGGTCCACCATCTCGATGACGGCGAGCGGGGCGTTGTCGCCATAGCGGAAGCCGGCCTTGAGCACGCGGGTATAGCCGCCATTGCGCTCCTTGTAGCGGGGGCCGATCACGTCGAACAGCTTCTTGGCCATATCGACGTCCTTGATCTGGGCGATCACCTGGCGGCGGGCGTGCAGGTCGCCACGCTTGCCGAGCGTGATCAGCTTCTCGATCACGGGGCGAAGGTCCTTCGCCTTGGGCAGGGTGGTGACGATCTGCTCGTGCTTGATCAGCGCGTTGCACATGTTGGCGAACATCGCCTTGCGGTGTTCGGTGGTGCGGTTGAAACGACGGCCGCGGAATCCGTGACGCATTGTGGCTCTCCTTCGTTATGCGCCCGCCGTGCCAAGGTACGGGCGTCCATTATGGGCTGCCGGCGGAGCCGGCGCCCTTCAAGCTCAGTAATGCTCCTCGAAGCGCTTCGCGAGCGACTCGATGTCTTCCGGCGGCCAGCCCGACACTTCCATGCCGAGATGCAGGCCCATGCCGGCCAGGACTTCCTTGATCTCGTTGAGCGACTTGCGGCCGAAGTTCGGCGTGCGCAGCATCTCTGCTTCCGTCTTCTGGATAAGGTCGCCGATATAGACGATGTTGTCGTTCTTCAGGCAGTTCGCCGAACGGACGGACAGCTCGAGCTCGTCCACCTTCTTGAGCAGGGCCGGGTTGAACGGAAGCTGCGGCGCGTTCGAGACGACCTCTTCCTTGCGCGGCTCCTCGAAGGTGATGAACACGGCCAGCTGGTCCTGCAGGATGCGGGCGGCATAGGCCAGCGCGTCCTCGGGGCTGATCGAGCCGTCGGTCTCCACCGTCATGGTCAGCATGTCGCGGTCGAGATTCTGGCCCTCTCGGGTGTTCTCGACGCGGTACGACACCTTGCGCACCGGGGAATACAGCGCGTCGACCGGGATGAGGCCGATGGGCGCGTCTTCCGGACGGTTATGCTCGGCGGGCACGTAGCCCTTGCCGGTCGCGACCGTGAACTCCATGCGGATCTCGGCGCCCTCGTCGAGCGTGCAGATCACATGGTCGGGGTTGAGGATCGACACGTCGCCGACCGTGTTGATGTCGCCGGCGGTCACCGTGCCGGGGCCCTGCTTGCGCAGGGTCATGCGCTTGGCGGTGTCGCCCTGCATCTTGATGGCGATGGCCTTCACGTTCAGCACGATGTCGGTCACGTCCTCGCGGACGCCCGGGATCGAGGAGAACTCGTGCAGCACGCCGTCGATCTGGATCGCGGTGACGGCCGCGCCCTGGAGGGAGGACAGGAGCACGCGGCGCAGCGAATTGCCGAGCGTCTGGCCGAAGCCGCGCTCCAGGGGCTTCGCGACGACGGTTGCGACGCGCTTGGGGTCATCGCCGGCCTTGATGTCCAGCTTGCCGGGCTTCGTCAGATCCTGCCAGTTCTTGCTAATCACGACCGCACCTTTCGTTGAGGGGTCTTCGAAGCGCCGATGATGACCGGCGCCGACAATGCGTCGCCGCGCCTCCCATGAGGCACGGCGGCGGTGTGAAACAGTGTCAGACGCGGCGGCGCTTGCGCGGGCGGCAGCCATTGTGCGGGATCGGCGTCACGTCGCGGATCGACGTCACGGTGAACCCTGCGGCCTGGAGCGCGCGCAGCGCGGATTCGCGGCCCGAGCCGGGACCCAGCACCTCGACCTCGACCGTGCGCATGCCGTGCTCGGCGGCCTTGCGCGCCGCGTCCTCGGCCGCGACCTGCGCGGCGTACGGGGTCGACTTGCGCGAGCCCTTGAAGCCCATCACGCCGGCGGACGACCACGAGATGGTGTTGCCCTGCGCGTCGGAGATGGTGATCATCGTGTTGTTGAACGAGGCGTTCACATGCACGATGCCGGAGGCGATGTTCTTGCGCTCGCGGCGCTTAACGCGGGTAGCTTCTTTGGCCATGGTCGTGTCCTTCAGGCGCGCCCGTCATGCCAGGCGCTGGGGATTGAGGTGATCGCGGCGGACAAGACCGCCGCTCATTCAGTGCAAAATTAGGCAGTGCATCCCGGACGGCCGCAGGCCCAGCCGGGACGACGGCGGCCCGAGGCCGACGTCACTTCTTCTTGCCGGCGATCGCCTTCGGCTTGCCCTTGCGGGTTCGGGCGTTGGTGTGGGTGCGCTGGCCGCGGACCGGCAGGCCCTTGCGGTGGCGCAGGCCACGGTAGGAGCCCAGGTCCATCAGGCGCTTGATGTTCATTGACACTTCGCGGCGCAGGTCGCCCTCGACCTGATAATCGCGGTCGATGGTCTCGCGGATCTGGAGGACCTCGGCGTCGGTGAGCTGGGCCACGCGGCGCTCGGCCGGGATGTTGACCTTCTCGCAGATCTCCGAAGCGAACTTCGAGCCGATGCCGTGAATGTACTGAAGCGCGATGACGACGCGCTTGTTGGT
>JAIXZF010000145.1 GCA_027489835.1 Hyphomicrobiales bacterium | reverse complement strand
GTGGCATGGTCACGCGATCCGGCCACGATTGCCGAGGATTGCGGCCGTGCCGACCTCGTCGTGACGCCGCTGCGCTGGCGAGGAGCCTGCGCCGCGCTCCTCGTCGACCGCGTGACGCTGGACCGCTTCGGAGCCATTTCGGTGCGCGACGAGCCGGGCGGGCTCAGGGCCCGCAGCGCTAGGGAACCCGAAGCGCCGCGCCCGTGGACTCGGCGAACCACTCCGCCGGCGCCACTGACCGCCGCGCCACAGCGAAACGCCCCGCAGCAGCCTTCGGCCACGGTCGAGGACGATCCTAGTAGCGCCTCACCAGACTGACGAGCTTGCCTTGGATCTTGACGCGGTCCGGGCCCAGCACGCGCGTCTCGTAAGCGGGGTTGGCGGCTTCGAGCGCGATCGAGGTGCCGCGGCGGCGCAGCCGCTTCAGCGTCGCCTCCTCCTCGTCGATCAAAGCAACCACGATCTCGCCAGTGTTCGCCGTGTCCTGCTTCCGGATGACGACGGTGTCGCCGTCGAGAATGCCGGCCTCGATCATGGAATCGCCCTGCACTTCGAGCGCGTAATGCTCGCCTCCACCGAGAAGGTCAGGCGGCAGGGAAATGCTGTGGCTGCGGTTCTGCAGCGCGGTGATCGGCACGCCCGCCGCGATCCGCCCCATCACGGGGATCGACAGGTTGCGTCCGGCATCCTCGTCCACTCCGCGCGGCGCGGGCTGGCGCGACAGGCCGCCCTCGACGACGCTCGGGCTGAAGCGCGGTCGCGCGGCCGGGGCGATGCTGGCGTCGGGAAGCTTGATGACCTCGAGGGCCCGCGCACGGTTGGGCAGCCGGCGGATGAACCCGCGTTCCTCCAGCGCCATGATCAGGCGGTGGATGCCTGACTTGGACTTGAGGTCCAGCGCGTCCTTCATCTCGTCGAAGGAGGGCGGCACGCCCGCCTCGCGCAGCCGCTCGTGAATGAAGCGGAGCAGTTCATGTTGCTTGCGTGTCAGCATCGGAACTCCGGCGGCAGCGCCTGATTGAGCAAACGTAACGTGAACAGGCATACATGTTCGCGCTGTGTTCCGCAAGCCTGCCGCTTTCCAGACGCGCGGGGGCGCCTCGCGGCTCACAGCCCGTCGAGCAGGATCACCGCGCAGGCATCGCCTGCCTTGGCACGGGCGGCATCAGCCGGCCTGACCAGAAGGGCCTCGGCGCGGGCCATCACGCTCTGCATCGAGCTGTCCTGGCTCGCGAACGGCGTGGCCACGAGCCTTCCCGCCGCATCCCGGCTCAGCACCGCGCGCATGTAATCCTCGCGATGATCATTGGCCGGCAGGTCGCAGCCGAGCACGGCCGGCTCTGTCCACGGCGCCCCGGCATCGGCCGGGCGACCGAGCAGAGAGAGGATCAGCGGCTTCAGGAACAGAATGGCGCAAACCATTGCCGAGACAGGGTTTCCCGGCAGGCCCAGACAGAGCTGTCGATCACGGCGGGCCATCATCAACGGCTTGCCAGGCCTGAGCGCGACCTTCCAGAAGGCGAGCTCGAAGCCGAGGGCCGACAAGGAGGACTGGACGAGGTCGTGCTCGCCGACCGAGGCGCCGCCGAGCGTGACGACGACGTCCGCGGCCTCGGCGGCGGCGGCGATGGCGGCGGCGGTCGCCGCTGCATCGTCGGGGACGACGCCCCTGTCGAGCGCGAGGCCGCCGGCCTGCTCGACCATCGCCGCGATGGCGAAGGCGTTCGAGGATACAATCTCACCCTCGCGAAGCACCGAGCCCGGGGCAACCAGTTCGTCGCCGGTCGAGATGAGGGCGATTCGCGGCTTTCGGCGCACGGGGAGGCTTTCGTGCCCCATGCTCGCTGCAAGTCCGACATGCCGCGGACCCAGCATCAGCCCCGACGCAAGGAGCGCGTCGCCTTCCTTGAAATCGAGACCCATTGGCCTGACGAACCGGCCGCGCGGCTCGGCCTGCGCGGGGATCACGCGGTCGGCATCGCGCCGGGCATTCTCCTGGATCAGGATGGTGTCGGCGCCCGGCGGGACGGGCGCGCCGGTGAAGATGCGCACGCACTGGCCCGGCCCGACCGCGCCGTGGAAAGGGTGTCCTGCTGCGGCCTCGCCGATCAGGGCAAGGGGCGAGAGGCTGGCGAGGTCGTCGGCGCGGACCGCATAGCCGTCCATGGCCGAGGCCGCGAAGGGCGGCTGGGTGCGCAGCGCCGCGAGGTCCGCCGCGAGCGTCCGCCCCAAAGCTTCTCGCAGGCCCACATGCTCGATCTCCGCGATCGGCGATGCCGCCGCCAGGATGCGCGCCCGCGCTTCGCCGGGCGTAATGAGGCTCATCCGCCAGCAGCCCCGAGGTCGTAAACGCCGGACTTCCCGCCGGATTTGTGGACGAGTTCGATGCCTTCGATGCGCATCGCCCGGTCGACGGCCTTGACCATGTCATAGACGGTAAGGCACGCGACCGAAACGGCGGTCAGCGCCTCCATCTCGACCCCGGTCTGGCCCGTGACGCGGACTTCGGCCGTCACGCGCACGCCGGGCAAGGCATCGTCGAGCTCAAGTTCCAGCGAAACCTTGGACAGCGCCAGCGGATGGCAGAGCGGGATCAACTCGTGCGTGCGCTTGGCGGCCATGATGCCCGCGAGCCGTGCCGTTCCGAGCACGTCGCCTTTCCGGGCGTCGCCCAATCTGATCAGCTCGAGGGTTTCGCGGCGCATCGCGATCCGGCCCTGCGCCACGGCGCGGCGGGACGTGGTCGCCTTGTCGGCCACGTCGACCATGTGGGCCTGGCCCTTGGCATCGAGATGGGTGAGGCCGCTCATGCTGCCGCCTCGCCCGTCCGCGCACCGAGCAGGGTCCGCGTGGCCTCCGCCACGTCGGGCTGCCGCATCAGGCTCTCGCCGACGAGGAAGGTGCCGATGCCCGACCGGCCGAGACGTGCGATGTCGGCATGGCTGAAGATGCCGCTTTCGCTGACCAGGATGCGGTCGCTCGGAGCCATGGGAGCGAGCCGTTCGGTGACAGCGAGATCGACCTCGAAGGTGCGCAGGTTCCGGTTGTTGACCCCGATCAGGGGCGAGGGCAG
Organism: Hyphomicrobiales bacterium; assembly: GCA_027489835.1. GTDB lineage: Bacteria > Pseudomonadota > Alphaproteobacteria > Rhizobiales > Beijerinckiaceae > Allobosea. Next base: position 5,074 of record JAIXZF010000145.1, on the reverse strand, counting down.
GCGGAGCGCCCGCTCCATCTCGGCTTCGTCGTGGACCTCGATGAGGGACGTCATGCCGAGGCCGGCCGCGGCGCCCACAAGCTCGAGCGCCTCAGCGTCGCCGAGGCACGCCATGATCACCAGGATGCAGTCGGCGCCCCAGCTTCTCGCCTCGTCGACCTGGTAGGGCTCGAACATGAAGTCCTTGCGCAGCGCAGGCAGGCCGCTGGCCTGCCGGGCAGCGTCGAGATAGCCCGGCTGGCCCTGGAAAGACGGAAAATCGGTCAGCACCGACAGGCACGCTGCGCCGCCCTCGGCATAGGCCCGCGCCAGCGCCGGCGGATCGAAATCGGGCCTGATCAGCCCCTTGGACGGGCTGGCTTTCTTGATCTCGGCGATGAGGGCCGGGCGGCCAGCCGCATGGCAGGCCTTAATGGCGCCCAGGAAGTCGCGCGCCGGCGGAGCGGCTTCGGCCCTGCGGCGCATCTCCGCAGGCGGGACAGCGGCCTTGGCCGCCTCGATCTCGCGGCGCTTGTAGGCTTCGATCTTCGCCAGGATATCGGTCATCGCGAACCTCAGGCGTTGGATGCGGCCACCAGCTTCGCCAGAGTACCCTTGGCGGCGCCGCTGTCGAGAGCCCCGGCCGCGCGGGATGCGCCGTCGGCCAGATCGGGCGATGCGCCGGACACCACGAGCGAAGCGGCCGCGTTGAACAGGGCGATGTCGCGGTAGGCGGTCTTCGCGCCGTCAAGCACCGCTGAGAGCGCGGCCGCGTTGACGTCGGCGGTGCCGCCGCGCAGCTCCTCGATGCTGGCCGTCCGCAGGCCAATGTCCGACGGCGACAGCGTGAAGCTGCGGAGCGCGCCTTCGGCCAGCTCGACCACATGGGTGGGGCCCGTGGTCGTGATCTCGTCGAGGCCATCGGAGCCGTGGACGGCCCAGACGCGCTCGGAGCCGAGCGATTTGAGCACTTCCGCCATGGGACGCAGCCAGCTTTCCGCGAAGGCGCCCAGAAGCTGCCGCTTCACGCCGGCCGGGTTGGAGAGTGGGCCGATCAGGTTGAAGATCGTACGCGTGCCGAGCTCGACTCTGACGGGCGCCACATGGCGCATCGAGGCATGGTGCGCGGGCGCGAACATGAAGCCCAGCCCCGCTTCGCGGATGCAGCGCTCGACGCCGGCCGGATCGATGCCGACCTTGACGCCGAGGCTGGCCAGCACGTCGGCGGTGCCGGATTTCGACGAGGCGGCCCGGTTGCCGTGCTTCGCGACCGGCACGCCGCAGGCGGCGACGATGATCGAGGCGAGCGTCGAGACGTTGTAGGAGCCCGAATTGTCTCCGCCGGTGCCGACGATGTCGATCGCGCCCTCGGGGGCGGCGACGCGGACGGCGCGCGAGCGCAGCGCCGACACGGCGCCGGCGATCTCCTCGACCGTCTCGCCGCGCACGCGCAGCGCCATCAGGAAGCCGGCGGACTGCGCCGGCGTGACCTCGCCCGAGAGGATCGTGTCGAAGGCGTCGCGCGCTTCCGCGGCCGTCAGGCTCGCGCCGGTCGCGACCTTCGCGAGAAAGGGCTTGAAAGTGTCCATGCGGTGCGGGCTCAGCTCAAGGCGCGGGAGGGCTTCGCGTCGCGCCAAGCGGCGGCGATGTCAAGGAAATTGCGGATCATCAGCGCCCCGTGCTCCGACATGATGCTCTCGGGGTGGAACTGCACGCCGTGGATCGGCCAATCGCGGTGGGCCGCCGCCATGATCAGCCCGTCCTCGCTCTCGGCCTCGACCGAGAGCTCGTCGGGACAGCTGGCGCGGTCGATGACGAGGGAATGGTAGCGCGTGGCCTCGAAGGGGCCGTTGATGCCGCGGAAGAGGCCGTGGCCGCGATGGCGCATGCGCGAGACCTTGCCGTGCATCGGCACGGGGGCGCGCACCACCGCGCCGCCGAAGGCCTGGCCGATGGCCTGCAGGCCGAGGCACACGCCGAGCACCGGCTTCGTGCCGGGAGCGCCGCGCACCACGTCGAGGCAAATGCCCGCTTCATTGGGCGTGCACGGGCCGGGAGACAGCAGGATCGCGTCCGCGTCACCCGCGAGGGCTTCGCCCGCGGTCAGCGCGTCGTTCCGGCGAACGTCGACCTCGACGCCCTGCGCGCCGACGAGCTGCACCAGGTTCCAGGTGAAGGAGTCGTAGTTGTCGATGAGCAGCAGCTTCACGGCCCCGGACCTCGCGAGAGGACCGCTGAATGCGCTTCCATCGCGGACGGGTCAAGTCTGGGGGGAACGCGGGCGCACGCTCGCAAGGTGAACAATCCGTTTCGATCGATGCACAAGGTTTGATGCAATCTTTCACCGAATATCGACGCATGTTCGCTAGGTTGTAGCGGGTTGAGCTCGTCTCACGGGTTGGGGAATACTGAAATGCAACCGTCCTTCAAGCGCACGCTGAAGCGCTTCAGCGCCGACCGGCGCGGCAATGTCGCGATCATGTTTGGATTGGCGCTGATCCCGCTGATCGGCCTGACGGGTGTCGGGGTCGACTACACGCGCGCCTCGCAGCTCAGGGCGCGCATGGCCACGGCCTCGGACGCCGCGGTCCTGGTGGCCGTGAAGTCGACCGGGCTGACGCTGGAGCAGCGGACCCGCGCGGCCGACGCCGTGTTCGCGGCCAATCTCGGCACCGACCTCAGCCTCTACGGCATCACGGGCACGCTGATCAAGCTCGACGGCAACGGCTACCGCTACGAGGCCAATGCGCGCTACACCTATGCGGTGCTGAAGGCGCTTCCCGGCGCCGGCGCCAGCACCCCCCTGCGCGTCTTCTCCGAGGCGAGCGCCGGCGACAGCAAGGTCGAGGTCGCGCTCGTGCTCGACAACACCGGCTCGATGGCCAACGACATGGCCGTGCTCCGTTCGGCCGCGGCGGACTTCACCAACATCCTGTTCGACGCCGCCCCAGGCACCAACGCGCTGCGCATGTCGGTCGTGCCCTACGTCACGGCGGTCAATCCGGGCCGCATGAACCTCGGCATGTCCTCGGTGGATGCGCGTGGCGACAGCTCGTGGCATGCGATCGCCCTGCGTGACCGCTACATCGGCTGGATCCCCAACTGCAACATGGATCCCTATTACGTGCCAGGCCCGCCCGGACCTCCCGGCCCGACGCCTCCGCCCGATCCGTATGCAGGCCCCGGCCGCGGCGGCCGCGGCGTCTGGCTGCAGGATGCCTTGCGGAAGCTTGCTTCCGTCGGTCAGGAGCTATTCGGCATCAGCAGCGCGGCCGCGCAGGTCGGCACCTATGGCACGCCGAACCGGACGGCCCCCTGGAGCGGCACGAACGTCACGATTTCACCGCCCTATACGGCTGCGCCAGTGAACGCGCTCATCCCGACCGGGTTCTCGAGCAGCAACCCGTGCGTGCTGAACAATCCGTCCAAGATTTCGCATCTGGACCTGTTCGACGGTATCCGGACCCGCTCCGGCGCGCGGGCCCAGTGGAAGGGCTGCGTGGAAGCGCGCGCCGAGCCATTTGACGTGACCGACGATCCGCCGACGATCGGCAACCCGAACACACAGTTTACGCCCTATTTCTGGATGGACGAAGTGGGTGCGGCTGCGGACGGGAACGTCAACGGCTACGTCAACAACTACATCGACGACGCGACCGTCATGCCTCAGGCCTGGACGCCCGGCGGCGATTGGGAGCGCACTTACAACATCCTGAAGTATGACGGCGCGAGCCGGGGCGCGACCTACACCGAGAATCCGCCGACGACCGGCGGCCCCAACATGGCCTGCCCGGATGAGCTGCTGCGGCTGACCGACAACCGTGCCGCCGTCCTCAACAAGGTGCGGTCCCTCAGCCACTGGAATGGCGGCGGCACAATCTCGTCGGAAGGCATCGCCTGGGGCTGGCGCACGCTGTCGCCCAAGGCGCCCTTCGCCGACGGCGTGGCCTATGGCACGCCCAACACGAAGAAGTTCCTCGTGCTGATGACGGATGGCGAGAACGAGCTCGGCGAGAGCAACATCGGCGGACCGACCCTGTCGCATTACAGCGCGTACGGGCATCTGCGCTATCGCTTCTCCCGCGACAACTTCCAGCTGGCCTCCAACTATCTCGACGACCGCATGAGCCTCGTCTGCGAGAATGCAAAGGCGGCAGGCGTGCAGGTCATCACCATCCTGTTCCGCGTCAACACGATGCGCAGCAAGAACCTCCTCGAGCGCTGCGCTTCGGACCGAAAGCTGTTTTACATCGCCAGCAACCAGAATGAACTGCGCAGTGCTTTCCAGGATGTAGCCGCAGTCATCGGGCGCATCAGATTGACGAAGTAACGCCACACCATGGCGTTCGTCGAGGCCCTTCCGCCACTGGCGGGAGGGCTTTTTCTTGTCATGAAAGACGATTTTCCTGCCGAGGGATGATGAACCGAATCTTAAATCTCCAGGGTATGATTTGATTCAAACGTTCACGTTTATTCTACACCTGTCCGGTAACATGCACACTCATAGATTGTGGGACAGGAGATGACCCATGAACCGTAAGCTGCGCCGCCTGATCGAACGCTTCCGCCGCGATGACCGCGGCAACGTGGCGCTCATGTTTGGCCTCGCCCTGCTGCCCCTCATGGGTCTCACGGGCGTCGGTATGGATTACTCCCGCGCATCCCAGCTGCGGGCCCGCATGGCCACGGCGGCGGACGCCGCGGTGCTGGTCGCGGTCAAATCGGCGGGCCTCTCCTTCGAGGACCGCGAACGCGCGGCGAGGGCGGCCTTCGCGGCCAATCTCGGCATCGACCCCAGCCTCCTGGCCATCAATACGACGCTGACCAAGCTATCCGGCAACGGCTACCGCTTCGAAGCCAATGGCGATTACCGCTACTCAATGATGCAGCTCGTGCCGGGCCTCGGCTCGTCCCGCCGGCTCGGCGTACTGTCCGAAGCCAATGCCGGCGAGGGCAAGGTCGAGGTGGCGCTGGTACTCGACAACACCGGCTCGATGTCGAGCGACATGCAGGCGCTGCGCAAGGCCGCGGCCGACTTCACCAACATCCTGTTCGACTCCGCGGGCTCCTCTGCAGACCTCAAGATGTCGATCGT
>JAIXZF010000219.1 GCA_027489835.1 Hyphomicrobiales bacterium | reverse complement strand
GTGAGGATCGCGCCCCAGCCGCCCGGGCCGGGGTTGCCGGAGCAGGCGCCGTCGGTGAATACGACCACCCGCTCGGGGCGCGCTGCGGCTTCGCTCATCGGTTCAATCCGTATTCGGCGGCATGGGCGACGCGGCGATGGAAGGCGAGCCGCCGGTCATAGGGTATCGGGTCATGCGGCTTGACGAGCGCGCCCGCGGGCACGTCGAGCAAATCGACCGTCCGCGTCAGCAGGAAGCGCAGCGCAGCGCCCCGCGCCAGCAGCGGCAGGGCCTCGACCTCCGCAGCCTCGAGCCGCCGCACCTGCTCGTAGCCTGCGAGCAAGGCCTGGCCCTTGGTCAGATTGAACGACGCGTCGGGCTCGAAGCACCAGGCATTGAGGCCGATGGCGAGGTCAAAGGCCAGAGCGTCGTTCGCCGCGAAATAGAAGTCGATCACGCCCGAGCAGCGCCCGCCGATGAAGAACACGTTGTCGGGGAACATGTCGGCATGGATCAGTCCCTCCGGCAGGCCACGGGGCCACCTTGCCTCGTGGAAGGCGACCTCCTCCGCAATGCGGCGGCTGAGGCCCGGCGAGATGCGCTCGGCTCTCTCCCCGCTGGCTTCGGCAAGGGGCCGCCAGCCGGACACCGAAAGCGGATTGGGCCTGCGCATCGCAAAGCCTTCGCCGGCCGCGTGAAGCTCGGCCATCGCCTTGCCCGCGGCGAGGCAATGGGCGGCGCTCGGCTTCCTGACCGAGAGCCCGTCGAGATAGCTGACCAGCGCCGCCGGCTTGCCCGCGATGTCGGCCAGGGCCTCGCCGTCCCTCATCCGGATCGGGCAGGGGCAGTCGAAACCGTGCGCGGCGAGATGGTCCATCAGCCCGATGAAGAAGGGCAAATCCTCGCGCGGCGCGCGGGCCTCGTAGACCGTGAGGATGTAGCGGTCCTTCGTGGTCTGGAGGAAGAAGTTGGAGTTCGAGACGCCCTCGGCGATTCCCTTGAAGGCGATCGGCTCGCCGATGTCGTAGCGCGCGACGAAGCCGGCCAGATCCTCGTCGGAAACGTCGGTGTAGACGGCCATGGCTCAGGCCGGCTGGGTGGGGCGGAGTTCCCGCGGCAGGGGAAAGAACACGCTCTCGTCGGCGGTGGACACCTGCCTGACGTCCACCTCGTAGCGCGCGGCGAAGGCGTCGATGATCTCCTCCACCAGGATTTCCGGCGCGGAGGCGCCGGCGGTGATGCCGAGAGACCGCAACGCGCCGAACGCGGCCCAGTCGATGTCCTCGGCGCGCAGGACGAGGCGGGAGAGGGGGCAGCCGGCGCGCTCCGCCACTTCGCGCAGGCGCTGGGAATTGGAGGAGTTGGGCGAACCGACGACGATCATCGCATCCACCTGCGGCGCGACGGCCTTCACGGCCTCCTGCCGGTTGGTGGTGGCGTAGCAGATGTCCTCCTTGTGCGGAGCGACCATCGCCGGGAAGCGGGCCTGAAGGGCCGCAACGATCTCGGCCGTGTCGTCGACCGACAGCGTGGTCTGCGTGACGAAGGCCAGCGCTTCCGGATCGGCCGGCGACAGCGCGGCCACGTCGTCCACGGTCTCCACCAGCGTGATCGCACCCTCTGGCAATTGCCCCATGGTGCCGATCACCTCGGGATGGCCGGCATGGCCGACCATGATGATGTGACGGCCGCGCTTGTGGTGGATCTCCGCCTCGCGATGCACCTTCGTCACCAGCGGGCAGGTGGCGTCGATGGCGTTGAGCTGGCGCTCGCGCGCATCGGCCGGAACCGATTTCGGGACGCCGTGGGCGGAGAAGATGACCGGGCGCGCGGTGTCCGGGACCTCGGACAGCTCCTTCACGAAGATCGCGCCTTTCCGCCTGAGCCCTTCCACCACATATTTGTTGTGGACGATCTCGTGGCGCACATAGACCGGCGCGCCGTGCAGCTTCAGCGCCTGCTCGACCGCATCGATGGCGCGAACCACGCCGGCGCAGAAGCCACGCGGTGCGCAGAGCAGGATGTCGAGGCGAGGCTTCATGCTGGCTTCCCGCGGTCTCCGTCCCGGCTTCGTCGGATCGGATGTAGGAAGACGCTTCTTTCGGCGCAATCGCATTCGTGTCAAGCAAGCTGCTCGGCATCACGCCCGGCAGCCCGCAGAGCCCGGGTCGGGCGCGCGCCGCGCCACGGACCCCTCCCCTAGCCTCGACCGCCGGGGACGCCACCACACCGAGACCGCCATGCCCTCCCCCATCAGCCTCGTGCTCTTCGACATGGACGACGTGCTCTGCGCCTATGACTGGGAGGGACGGGTGCGGGCGCTCGCCACGCTGAGCGGACAGAGCTTCGACGCGCTTTCCCACGCCATCTGGGGCTCAGGCTTCGAGGATGCAGCCGATCGGGGCGAGATGTCGGCGGCGGCCTATCTCGACGGCTTCGCCGAGCGGCTGGGCATGCCCTTCACCCAGGCGCAATGGGTCGCAAACCGCAGGGCCGCGATGACGCCCTGGGCGGAGATGCTGGACCTCGCCCGCTCCATTTCGCGGCATGCCGCCATCGGCATCCTGACCAATAACGGGCTCAGCACCGCCAAGACCATCGACGACCTCTACCCCGAGCTCAGGCCGATCTTCGGCGAGCGGATCGTGGTGTCGGCCGAACTTGGCACCCACAAGCCCGATCCGGAGGTCTACCGGCGCGCGCTGGCGCGGCTGGGCTTCGCGCCGGCCGAGACCCTGTTCACCGACGACAAGCCGGAGAACATTGACGGCGCCATCGCTGCCGGGCTTCAGGGCCATCTGCATGCCGGGCCGGCCGCGCTCAAGGCGCGGCTCGCGCAATCGGGAATGATCCTGCTGGCATGAAGGACTCGCGCTGGAGCCGCTCCGGGTCTATCTGCGACTTCCGGCCGCTATTCCGCGGCCGCACGATGCCGGACCCGCCGCCATGGCAGACGCCTCCCACGCCAGCTTCCTTCCGCCCATCCTGACCTTCTGCGCCGGCGCGGTCATCGCCGTGCCGCTGTTCCGGCGGTTCGGGCTGTCGGCGGTGCTGGGCTATCTCGCCGCCGGCGTTGTCATCGGCCCCTCCGTGCTCAAGGTCATCACCGATGCCGACGCGATCCGGGGCGTCGCCGAGATCGGCGTCGTGCTGCTGCTGTTCATCGTCGGGCTCGAACTGCAGCCCTCGCGGCTGATCGCCATGCGCAAGGACATCTTTGGAGCCGGCACCGCGCAGCTCGGCATCACCGCGCTGGTGGTCGCCCTCGCCGCGATGGCCTTCGGCCTCGGCTGGGCGGGCGCGTTCTCGATCGGCATCGCCATGGGCCTGTCCGCCACGGCCATCGCGCTGCAGCTTCTCGAGGAGCGCGGCGACCAGGACGAGGCCTATGGACGGCGCACATTCTCCATCCTGCTGTTCCAGGACATGGCGATCGCGCCCATCCTCGCCCTTCTGCCGCTCGCGGCCGTTGGCGCCGGGATCAGCGGGGGCATGGGCAAGGCCGCCTTCGGGGTCGGGCTCGCCCTGACGGCGATCGTCGCCGTGGTGCTGGTGGGCCGGTACGTGCTCAATCCCGCCTTCCGGATGCTGGCCAAGGCCGGCGCGCGCGAGGTGATGACCGCCGCTGCGCTGCTGGTGGTGCTCGGCAGCGCGGTGCTGATGGAGCAGGTCGGGCTGTCCATGGCGCTCGGCGCCTTCCTCGCGGGCGTGCTGCTGGCGGAGTCGAACTTCCGGCACGAGCTGGAGGCGGACATCGAGCCCTTCCGCGGCGTGCTGCTCGGGCTGTTCTTCATGGCGGTCGGCATGTCGATCGACCTGAAGATGGTGGCCGAGAACTGGCTGCTGCTGGCCCTGCTGGCGCCGGCGCTGATCGTCGTGAAGATCGCTATCGC